>DOIS01000384.1 GCA_003511785.1 Paracoccaceae bacterium | reverse complement strand
GCATGCGAAACGTAGCGTTTCCGGAATATGTGTGCCTCAGAGCAGACCCAGTACCCGCTCGGGCGGGCGCCCGATCACCGCGCGCCCGTCCTTCAGCGCCAGCGGACGCTCGATCAGCGGCGGATGCGCGGCCATCGCCGCGATCAGCGCCTCGTCCGGGTCGGCCTTGCTCAGACCCAGCTCCTTGAAGAGCTTGTCGCCGCTGCGCATCATCTCGATCGCCGGCGGGTTGCCCAGGGCCGCGCGCGCGGCGGTCAACTCGTCGCCCATGGGCGCGTCCTTGAGATAAAGGCGCACCCGCACCTCCGCCCCGCGCTCCTCCAGCAGCGCCAGCGCCGCGCGCGATTTCGAACAGCGCGGGTTGTGCCAAAGTTCGATCATGTCCATGCCTCCCTGTTGGTGCCCACGGCCTGCGCCACGGTTTCGAACCCGTCGCGGGCCAGCAGCGCGTCCAGCCCACGCGCGATGCGCGGGGCCAGCGACAGCCCGTCATAGACAAGCGCCGAATAGAGCTGAACCGCCGACGCGCCCGCGCGGATCTTGGCATAGGCGTCCTCGGCCGATGCGATGCCGCCGACGCCGATCAGCGGCAGCCGCCCCTCGGTCAGCACCGACAGCCGGGCCAGCACGCGGGTCGATTTTTCGAAGAGCGGCGCGCCGCTGAGGCCCCCCGCCTGGTCGCGGTCGGTGCTGCGCAGCCCGTCGCGGGCCAGCGTGGTGTTGGTGGCGATGATCGCGTCGAGCCCGCTCTCCAAGGCCAGCCCGGCGATGTCGTCCAGCTCGGCCTCGGTCAGGTCGGGCGCGATCTTCAGGAACACCGGGACCCGCCGGGCCAGGGCATCGCGCGCGGCCATTACGCCCGAGAGCAGCTCGGCCAGCGCGGCCTTGCCCTGCAGGTCGCGCAGTTTCTCGGTGTTGGGCGAGGAGACGTTGACCGTGGCGAAATCCACATGCGCGCCGCAGGTCGCAAGCACCTGCGCGAAATCCGCCTTGCGGTCGGCGCTGTCCTTGTTGGCGCCCAGGTTCAGCCCCACCGGCACGCCCGGCGCGCGCGCCGCCAGCCGCGCGGCCACCGCCGCCATACCCTCGTTGTTGAAGCCGAAGCGGTTGATGATCGCGCGATCCGCGCTCAGCCGGAACAGGCGCGGTTTGGGGTTACCGGGCTGCGGGCGCGGGGTGGCGGCGCCCACCTCGAGAAAGCCGAACCCCGCCCGGCCCAGCGGCCCCAGCAGCGTGGCGTTCTTGTCGAACCCCGCCGCAAGCCCCACCGGGTTCGGCAACTCCAGCCCGGCGAGGCGCGTTTTCAGGCGCGGCGAGGTTATCGGCCCCGGCGCAGGCCCCAGCCCGGCGCGCAGCGCGCGATGCGCCAGGTCATGCGCGCGCTCGGGGTCCAGCCGGTGCAGCGCCAGCAGGCCCAGCCGCTCCAGCGTGCTCATGCCATCGCCTCGGGAAAACGATGCGCGCCAGCCTGGAGCGGCAGCGGCGCGGTCCATGCAATCTCGGACAGGCGCAGCGGGCGGTAGAGATGAGGAAACTCGGCGCCCCCGCGCGAGACCTCCCATTTCAGATCATCGCCCATTTTCTGGGCATCGCAGGCCACGAGGGTCAGGTTTTCGGCCCCGGCAAAGTGCTTGGCCGCGGTTTCCGCCGCCTGTTCTGCGGTGGAAAAATGCACGAACCCATCCGCCACATCGATGGGCGCGCCCCGGGTTTCGCCCTGTGCCTGCAGGGCCGCCCATTCTTCGGCCCGGAATATCTTGTAGATCAGCATGGCGCCGTGATGCCCCGCGCGCGGGGTAGAATCAAGCCGCATTTCCCCTTTGACTCTTTGCCGCCCTCGGCGCACGATCCTGACAATCAATAACAGGGAGTTTCAAATGATTACCCGTTTCCTGACATCCGTCGCGGCCCTTGGCCTGACTGCAGGCATGGCGGCGGCCGACTACAAGCTGACCATTCTGCACACCAACGACTTCCATTCCCGGTTCGAGCCGATCAACAAATATGACAGTGGCTGTGGCGCCGAGGACAATGCCGAGGGCAAATGCTTCGGCGGTTCGGCGCGCCTGGTCACCGCGGTCAACGATGCGCGTGCGCGGGCCGAGAACTCGATCCTCGTGGACGGCGGCGACCAGTTCCAGGGGTCGTTGTTCTATACCTACTACAAGGGCAAGGTCGCGGCCGAGTTCATGAACAAGCTGGGCTATGACGCGATGACCGTGGGCAACCACGAGTTTGACGATGGTCCAGAGGTTTTGCGCGGGTTCATAGACACGGTTAGTTTCCCGGTATTGATGTCTAATGCGGATGTTACCCGCGAGGAATTACTGGCTGATTCCATTAAAAAATCTGTGATTATTGAACGTGGCGGGCAAAAGCTGGGACTGATTGGGTTGACCCCTGAGGACACCCACGAGTTAGCCAGCCCTGGCCCTAATGTGACATTTTCTGATCCGGTTGCGGCCGTTCAGGCCGAGGTTGATCGTTTGACTGCTGAAGGCATTAACAAAATTATCGTGCTGTCGCATTCGGGTTATAGTGTTGACCAAAAGGTGGCTGCCGAAACTACGGGTGTTGATGTGATCGTTGGGGGGCACTCTAACACCTATCTTTCCAACACCTCGGATCGCGCCAAGGGGCCTTACCCGACTATGGTTAATAACACCGCGATTGTGCAGGCTTATGCTTATGGAAAATTCCTGGGTGAATTAAACGTCACGTTTGATGACGCTGGTAACATCATGGAGGCTGCGGGCGAGCCAATTATTATGAGCGGTGAAGTGGTTGAAGATAGCGACACCAAGGCGCGCATTGGTGAATTGGCCGTGCCACTGGAAGAAATCCGTCAGAATGTGGTGGCAAGTTCCGCGAC
>DOIS01000089.1 GCA_003511785.1 Paracoccaceae bacterium | reverse complement strand
CAACCGGCAGGATCAACGCCAGAATAACCATGAAGGGGATAAAGGCCGAGTTGAAAAACGGCGGCCCCACCGACAGCTTGCGATCAAAGGCAATTTCAGCAATCAACGGCCACATGGTGCCGATGAACACCACAAAAGTCGCCACCGCCAGCAAGATATTATTCATCACCAGCGCCGTTTCACGACTGGCAAGGGAAAACACCCCCCTGGCCTGCAGGCCATGGGCGCGAAATGCGTATAATGTCAGCCCCCCACCGGTGAAAAACGCAGTGATCATCAAGATATAGAACCCGCGGGCCGGATCTGTGGCAAAGGCGTGAACCGAGGTCAAAATCCCCGAGCGCACAATAAATGCACCCATCAACGAAAAGCCAAAGGCGAGGATGGCCAGCAAAATGGTCCAGCTTTTCAACGATTCGCGTTTTTCCACCACAATGGCCGAATGCAGCAACGCCACAGTCAAAATCCACGGCATAAAAGACGCATTTTCCACCGGATCCCAGAACCAAAACCCGCCCCAGCCCAGCTCGTAATAGGCCCACCAGGACCCCAGCGCGATGCCGATGGTCAGGAAGATCCAGGCGGCCAGCGTCCAGGGCCGCACCCAGCGCCCCCAGGCCGCGTCCACGCGCCCCTCGATCAGGGCGGCGACGGCGAAACTGTAGGCCATGGAGAGGCCCACATAGCCCAGGTAGAGGAACGGCGGATGGAAGACGAGGCCGGGGTCCTGCAACAGCGGGTTCAGGTCCTGCCCGTCGAAGGGCGGGTTTTCCAGCCGGATGAACGGGTTGGAGGTGAACAGGATGAAGGCGAAGAAGGCCACCCCGATCAGCGCCTGCACCGACAGCACCCGCGCCTTGAGCGTCGGCGGCAACTGCCCGCCGAACCAGGCGGCCATCGCCCCGAACAGGGTCACGATCAGCACCCACAAGAGCATCGAACCCTCGTGATTCCCCCACACGCCCGAGATCTTGTAGATCATCGGCTTGTCGGAATGGCTGTTGAGCGTGACCAGTTGCAGCGAGAAATCCGAGACCACGAAGGCATAGGTCAGCGCGGCAAAGGAAATGGCAGTCAGAACGAATTGCAGGTTGGCCGCGGGTTCCGCCACGGCCATCCAGTTGGACCAGCGCCGCTGGGCACCGATCATGGGAACCACGGATTGCACGATAGCAACCATGAAGGCGAGGATGAGGGCGAAGTGGCCGAGTTCTGCTATCATACCCCGCGTATAATCCGACAGCCCGCGCCGTCCAATCGGAATCGGACCGCGCAGGCGATCACATTGTCGCAAACCGACGCCCGGTCACGCCGTAGGGTGGTTTTCAACCCACCGTCACCGGCCGCTTTCCCGCGCCATCCGCCAAGCCGCGCGGCCTCAAGCCTTCACCCGAGGGCACCCTATCCCGCGACCTCGGCGCCCCGTAGGGTGGGTTTTCAACCCACCGTCACCGCCCAATTATCACCGCGCCGCCCGCCAGGCCTCCAGGGCCGGGTTTGCCTCGGGCCGCACCGCGTCCCGGACCCCCTCGGCATCGGGGCCCGGATCGGCCGTGCCGACCGTCTCCGCCCCCTGCCCGCGCATCGCCTCCAGCGCCGCGATCTGCGCCACCGCCTGCGGCGCCCGCGCCATGGTGGCGGCGATGTCGCGCTGGAACTCCTGCGCCTTGCGCTGGTGCCGTGCGCCGAAGTAAAATGACACCACCACGCCCAGGAGCCACCACAGTGGCTCGGGCACCAGCGCGACCCCCTGCATCCGCGCCGCGAACCAGACCGGGTCCACCATGGCCGAGACGAACAGCCCCAGCGTTCCCAGCGCCAGCGCCGGGCGCGGCAGGCGGTTGACACCGTCCATCACCCGGTCGAACCGGCCGCGCTGCGGCGGCGCGAACTCGGCCGCGAACTGATCGAGCGCCCCCATGCGCAGGGTCAGCCCCCGCTCGGCCGCGCCTTCGGCGTTCTCGCGGAACACCTCGGCCGTCTCTCGCACCACGTTGCGCCCGCCCCCGAACAACAGATCGCCCAGCCAGGCCAGCGTGCCGCCGATCACACCGCCATTCACCCCCATGTCGCCACCCTCCGTTGAAACGCCGCCTCATCCAGATGAAACCGCGGCGAAATGAACGCCTCGGCCCGCCGGATCCAGCCGCCCTTGCCGCCCGCCCGGGTGCGCGCATATTTGCGCGAGGCCGGGCGCCGGTCCGCCAGCCGGAAGTAGTAATTCCGTCGCGCCACCCCGTAGGCATCGCGCAGCAGCCCCGGATCGGGCTCGGCCGCGCGCGCCGCCGCCTGCGCCGTCTGCGGCCCGATCACCCCGTCGACGGCCACCGCGAACCCCATCTCGCGCAACAGCCGTTGCAGGATGCGCACCGCATTGGCGCCCGCGTTCACATACATGTCGAAGACGCTGGCCCGAAGCGCCTCGGGCAGAAGCGCGATGCGCGGCGCCTCAAAGTAGTGGCGGATGAAGATCTCCACCGCCTGCGCCCGACTCAGCGCGCGCACATCCGCCACGCCCACCACTCCGTCACCGGTCAGATCCAGCCCCAGCCGCCGCATGGTGTGGATCGTCACCCCGTGTTTCGTGGCCCCGCCCGGATCGTCCGGATCGTCCACGAACCCGCCCTCCCGGGCCACGATCTCCTCGGCAATCTCGCGCACGCTCTGCATGTCTCACCTCTCCCCAGAACCGGGGACAGGCTCACCCGCAAACCTTAATGGCCCGCATACGCACAGGGCGCCGCGTGAGCCGATCACGCAACGCCCCTGCTTCTTCTCTTTTCCAAATACTCACGCCGCAGGCGACGCCCGAAGGGCGTTCAACTCTCGCCCAGCTCCTTGTAGACGCCCTGCTCCTTGAGCGCGTCCACGACCTCTTTCGGCATGTAGGTCTCGTCATGTTTGGCAAGGATTTCATCGGCTTGGAACACGCCGTCCACATAGCGCCCGGTGCCGACCATGCCCTCGTTCTCGCTGAACAGATCCGGCAGCACGCCGGTATAGGCGACCTTCACCGAGGCGCCGCCGTCGGTGACGGAAAACAGCACCGTCTCGCCCTGGTCGCGGATCAGGCTGCCTTCCTCGACCAGCCCGCCGATGCGGAAGACCTCGGTTGGTTCGGGCGGCTCGGCCATCACCTGGCTGGGCGATCGGAAGAAGTTGATTCCGTCGCGCATCGCGTAGCCGATCAGCCCGGTGGACAGCACCAGCGCCACCGCGGCCACCAGGATCACCTGGATTCTGCGTCTTTTCTTGAGGTTCTTCATCTCCGCCTCACGGGAACAGGGGGGCCATCAACAGCCCGGTGGTCTCATCTTCGCCCAGCATCAGGTTGGCGTTCTGCACCGCCTGCCCCGAGGAGCCCTTGGTCAGGTTGTCGAGGGCGGCGAACACGATCGCACGGCCCTCCACCCGGTCGGCGACCACGCCCACATGGCAGAAGTTCGAGCCGCGCACATGGCGCGTGCTGGGCACCTCTCCGAAGGGCAAGACGATCACGAACGGCTCCTGCGCATAAGCGGAATGCAGTGTATCATATATGTCCTGCGCCTGTCCCTGAACATAGGTGGTGGCCAGAATGCCGCGGTTGGCGGGGACCAGGTGCGGGGTGAACTGCACCTTGACCGGGCGGCCCGCGAGACGGCTGAACTCCTGGTCGAACTCGCCCAGGTGGCGATGCGTGCCGCCGGCGGCGTAAGGATGATAGCCCTCGCTCAACTCGGCATGGAGCAGGTTTTCCTTCAGCGCACGCCCCGCCCCCGAGACGGCGCATTTCAGATCGAGGATGATCTGGTCGAGGTCGATCACCCCCGCCGCGATCAGCGGGCACAGCGCGTATTGGCCGGTGGCGGCGTTGCAGCCCGTCCCGGCCACCAGCCGCGCGGCGCGGATCTCGTCGCGGTAGAACTCGGTCAGGCCATAGACCGCCTCTTCCTGCATTTCGACCGCGGCGTGGGTGTTTCCATACCACGTCTGGTAATCCTCGGGGTCGCGCAGCCGGAAATCGGCCGAGAGGTCCACGATCTTCAGCGATTTGGGCAGATCGCGGATCACCTCCTGGCTGGTCTTGTGCGGCAGCGCGCAGAAACACAGGTCGATTCCGGCGAAGTCGATCTCGTCGATCTTGCACAGCGCGGGCAGGTCGAGATGACGCAGATGCGGGAACACCTCGGACATCGCCTGGCCCGCCTTGCGCTCGCCCGAGAGCGCCGCGATCTCAAGCCCCGGGTGCTGGTCAATCAATCTGACCAGTTCCGCGCCGGTATAGCCGCTGGCGCCCAGAATTGCGATTTTATACGCCATTTCAAACCCTTGTCGGTCGAAGTTGAAGTGTTTTCGGCCGCGTCAAGGATCACCCTATCCCGGGCCGACGATCCCGCGCCTTGACCTGTGTCAGGCCGGGACGAAGGAAATCTCGCGTCGGAGGAATGACGTCGCGCGGTCGCTCACCCGCCGGGGATCGCCCGTGGTGAGATACCCGCCCGGGCCGTCGCCGACCATGCCCGGGTGGCGCTCCAGGTAATCGGCCAGGCTGGCGGCAACCAGCGCGGGCTGGCTGAAGACCTGCACCCCTTCGCCCAATGCGGCCTGGAACACGTCCTGCACAAGCGGGTAGTGGGTACAGCCGAGCACAGCGGCCTCGGGGGCGGGCATCTTGCGCTTGAGCGCGTCCACATGAGAGCGCACCAGCGCCTCGGCCAGGATCATGTCGCCCTCTTCGATCGCATCGACCACGCCGCCGCAGCTCTGCGCCTCGACATCGACGCCGATGGCGCGGAAGGCCAGCTCGCGCTGGAAGGCACGGCTGGAGACCGTCGCGGGCGTGGCGAAGAGCGCCACATGCTTGACCGCCACCTCGCGCGGGGGCGAGTTGTCGCCCCATTGCCGCTCGGTCAGCGCCTCGATCAGCGGCACGAAGACGCCGAGCACGCGCTTGCCCTTGGGCACGCCGGCCTCCTGCATCCGGCGCAGCGCGGCGGCGCTGGCGGTGTTGCAGGCCAGGATCACAAGGTCACAGCCGCGCGCCCACAGGGTCTCGACCGCCGCCTTGGTCAAGGCGTGAATATCGTCGGGTTCGCGCACGCCGTAGGGCGCGTGCGCGCTGTCGGCGTAATAGAGGAAATCGACCTCGGGCAGGCGCGCCCGCACCGCTTCGAGCACGGTGAGCCCGCCCAGACCGGAATCGAAAATGCCAACTGCCATGCGACCAGGCCCCCCGTGCGGGCCCCTGTCTCAGGCCCGGTATTTGTCTTCGAACTCGAAGCCGTAGTCGTAGGACGCGAGCGGCTCCGGGGACAGCTCATACGTCGCTTTGCGCAGATAGTCCATCATCGCCTTGGTGTCGCGCGTCAGCGGGTCGAGCCGGTCGCGTCCGATGGGGTCGCCGATCACCACCCGCACCGGCGTGTCCACCCGCTTGCGGAACTCCTTGATCAAGAGCCCCATGCGCAGCGTGTAATGCAGGTGGCTCGCGATCTGGAACAGGCGCGAGGTGTGGCCGTCGAAATAGACCGGCACCACGGTGGCGTTCGACTTGCCCACCATGCGCGCGGTGAAGCCGCGCCAGCCCGGGTCCATGGGGCGCGAGAAGGGCTTGGCCGCAGTGCTGACCGTGCCGCCGGGAAAGACGCCGATGGCCCCGCCCGCGCCCAGGTAGTCCAGCGCGGTGCGCCGCGTCTCCAGGTTCTGGCACAGCGCCTCCTTGGTCTGGTCGAAGGAGATCGGCAGGATGATGCGGTTCAGGTCCTCGGCCTTGCGGAAGACCTGGTGCGCGAGGATGCGGAAATCGCCGCGCGTGCGCGACAGGATATGCCCCATCATCAGCCCGTCGAGAATGCCGTAGGGGTGGTTGGCGATCAGGATCAGCGGGCCGTCACGCGGGATCGCTTCGAGACTGCCGCCCACCACGTCGAGGGTGAGCCCGTAGCGCTCGACCATCACGTCCCAGAAACTGCGCCCGCCGGCCACCTCGGTCTCGTAGCCGCTGGCCCGCCGGATCAGGCCCAGCCGGCCGGTGCTGTTCTCCATCAGGCGGATCATGGCCCGCCCGCCGCGCGTGCTGGCGGAATAGGCATAGGAAATGTCACGGGCGGCGTGGGGGTGCTGCGGCATGGGCTCCTCGCGTGCAGGCTTGTGGTCCCTGATAGGGATCGGCCCCATGATTTGCCCAGATGTCGTGACAGGGATGTGACGATTTGAACAAATCCGGCGGGTGCCGGGCATACCGGCGGCACCTTGCCGTTACCGGGGGTTGGGGGGCTCTGCC
>DOIS01000010.1 GCA_003511785.1 Paracoccaceae bacterium | reverse complement strand
GCCGGGTGTTCATCTCCATGAAGAAAAAGTTGCCCTCGGCGTCGAGCAGATACTCGAACGTCCCCGCGCCTTCATAGCCGATGGCCCGCGCCGCCTCGACCGAGACCGCGCCCATGCGCGCGCGCAACTCCGCGTCCACCGCGGGCGAGGGTGCCTCCTCTATCAATTTCTGGTGGCGGCGCTGGACCGAGCAATCGCGCTCGCCCAGGTGAATGACCGTGCCGTGGCGGTCGGCCATGACCTGGATTTCCACGTGACGCGGCGCGGGGATGGCACGCTCCAGCAGCACGCGCCCGTCGCCGAAAGCCGCCTCGGCCTCGCCCTGGGCCGAGGTCAGCGCCGCCGCGAACCCCTCGGCCTGCTCCACCAGCCGCATACCGCGCCCGCCGCCGCCCGCCACGGCCTTGATCATCAGCGGAAAGCCGACCTTGCCCGCTTCCTCGGCCAGCCGCTCGGGGGACTGGTCGGCGCCGTCATAGCCCGGCACCACCGGCACCCCGGCGGCCTCCATCGCGGCCTTGGCCGCCGCCTTGTCGCCCATGGTCTCGATGGCCTGCGCCGAAGGGCCCACGAAGACCAACCCAGCCTCGGCACAGGCGCGCGCGAAACCGGCATTCTCGGCCAGGAAGCCATAGCCGGGATGCACCGCTTCGGCCCCGCTGGCGCGGGCGGCCTCGATTATCGCGGGGATGTTCAGGTAGCTCTCCGCAGGGGCCGCGCCGCCGATGCAGACCGCGCGGTCGGCGGCCTGCACATGCGGGGCGTCGCGGTCGGCCTCGGAATGGACGGCCACCGTGCGCAGCCCCATCTCGCGCGCCGTACGCATGATCCGAAGCGCGATCTCGCCGCGATTGGCCACGAGAAGCGAGGTGAAGGGCGTCGCTCGGGTCATGGCCGGGCCACCGAGAATTGCGCGGGCCGTGGCTCGCGCGCATCGCCCGCCCGCGCTATCGCCATGAGTTCGGCCAGAAGCTCGCGCGTGTCGCGCGGGTCGATGATCCCGTCGTCCAGAAGCCGCGCGCTGGTATAGGTGGCGGCCATCTGCCCGTCGAAGGTCTGCACGATCTTCGCCTTCAGCGCCTCCAACTGCGCCCGGTCCACTTCCTGCCCGGCGCGGGCGGCGCGGGCCTCCTGCACCATGGCCATGGTGCCCGCCGCCTGCTCGCCGCCCATCACGGCGGTCTTGGCGTTGGGCCAGGAGAAGCAGAAGCGCGGGTGGAAGCCGCGCCCGCACATGCCGTAATTTCCCGCTCCGAAGGAAGCGCCGCAATAGATGGTGAACTGCGGCACCGTGGCGTTGGTCACGGCCTGGATCATCCTCGATCCGTGCTTGATGATCCCGGCCTCCTCATAGGCGCGGCCAACCATGAAGCCGGTCGTGTTGTTGAGATAGAGAAGCGGCGTGCCCTGCTGGCAGCACATCTGGATGAAATGCGTGGCCTTGGCCGCCCCCTCGGGGTCGATGGGCGCGTTGTTGGTGACGATCCCGATGGGCCAGCCCCGGATATGCGCGGTCCCGCAGAGCGTGGCCCCGCCATAGCGCGCGCCATACTCGGTGAACTCCGAGCCGTCCACAATCCGCGCGATCACCTCGCGCATGTCAACCGGCTGGCGGTAGTCCATGGGCATGAGGCCAAGCAGGTCTTCGGAATCATGGGCCGGGGGCGCGTGTGGGCGCGGCGGGGCCTCGCCGGGCCAATCCATCCCGGCCATCACCTCACGGGCCAGCGCAATGGCATGGCGGTCGTCCTCGGCCAGGAAATCGCCCAGGCCCGAGACGCCCGTATGCATCTCGGCGCCGCCCAGCTCCTCCTCGGTGGCGATCTCACCGGTGGCCGATTTCAGAAGCGGGGGGCCGGCCAGGAAGGCGCGGGTGCGGCCGCGCACCATGATGATGACATCCGAAAGCCCGGTCTGGTAGGCGCCCCCGGCGGTGGAACTGCCATGGGTCACCGTGACCACCGGCAGGCCCGCCGCCGAAAGCCGCGCGAGGTTGCGAAAGAGATTGCCGCCCTCGATGAAATCCTCGACCCGGTAGGCCATGAGGTTGGCGCCCGCGCTCTCGACAAGCTGGATATAGGGCAGCCGGTTCTCCAGCGCGATCTCCTGGACGCGCAACTGCTTGGCCAGGCCCATGGGTTGCAGCGCGCCCGCCGCGATGCCGGAATCCGAGGCTGAGATCATGCAGCGCACGCCCGAGACCCAGCCCATCCCGGCAATCACCCCGCCGCCCGGCACGGATTTTTCCGGCGCGGCGTCGAGCCCGTAGCCCGCCAGTTTCGCCAGTTCGATGAAGGGCCGGCCGGGGTCGAGCAGCAGCGCCACCCGGTCGCGGGGAAGCAGTTGGGAGCGTTTCTCGAACCGCGGGCGCGCGGCCTCCGAGGCAGTGCGCGTGCGCCCCTCGATCTCGCGGATCTCGTCGAGAAGTGCCGTCATCCCTGCGCGATTCTCGGCCACGCGCGGATTATCGGGGCTGAGGGTGGTGTCGATCCGGGCCATGCGTGCCGCCTGTCTTGCTCTCACGCCTCCACGACTAGCGCCCGGCGGGCGGCGCGGTCTTGTGCCGGTGCGCTATGGGGGCCGCCTCAGGGCGCCGCGCCCATCCCGCCGATCACCCTCAGCCCGCGCGAGCCTTGCCGGATCGCCCGGGGCATCAGCCCATACATCTTGCGGATGGAGTGGCTGAAATGGCTGCTGTCGGGATA
>DOIS01000293.1:1689-3870 GCA_003511785.1 Paracoccaceae bacterium | reverse complement strand
AGGCGGTCAGGCTGACGATCGGCTCTTTGCCCTTACGGGCAAGAATATCCTCGGGCAGAGGAGCCTTTTTGCTGGCAGTGGCGCTCATCTCGGTCATCCTTTGAGCAACAAAATTGCGCGCTCACTTAGCATTTGCTGCGCTGCGGAACCAGAGGGCAAATGCACGCGCAACCCCGCCCTGCATTTTGCGCCCCCTTTGCGCAGTCCTGTGCGCGCTGTGGTCCGGCGGGTTTAAACCCCCGCAAAAGGGGGCGATGCGCGGTTTCCGACCACGTGTCCACAAGTTTCGACGTTTGCCGAAATCTGCGCCTTTTTCCTTTATGGTTGACCCGCTTAGCTCGGCGCTCAATCCTGTCACAAAGGGCCAAGCGGAGAACATCACATGAGACTCGCTAACAGAACCGCCATCGTCACCGGCGCCGGGTCCGGCTTTGGGGCGGGGATCGCGCGGCGCTTTCTTGAGGAAGGCGCGCAGGTGATGATCGTGGATCGCAATGGTGAAGCCGCGCAGGGTGTCGCGGCCGAATTTGGCGGCATTTCGCATACCTGCGATGTGTCCGTCGGCACCGAGGTCGACGAGATGATCGCCCGCGCCATCGAGCTGATGGGCCATGTCGACATTCTGGTGAACAATGCGGGTGTGAGCCATATGCCCGCCCCGCTCGAAACCATATCCGAGGCGGATTTCGACCGGGTTCTGGCGGTGAACTGCAAGTCGATCTATCTGACGGCTCGCGCGCTGGTGCCGCATCTGAAAACGCGCGGCGCGGGCAGCATCCTGAATGTCAGCTCGACCGCCGGGCTGTCGCCGCGGCCCAATCTGAACTGGTACAACGCTTCCAAAGGCTGGGTGAATACCGCCACCGAAACCATGGCGATCGAGCTGGCGCCGCTGGGGATCCGCGTGAACGCACTGAACCCGGTGGCGGGCGAAACACCCCTGCTGGCCAGTTTCATGGGCGAAGACACGCCCGAGCGGCGCGCGGCCTTTCTGTCGACCATCCCGCTGGGCCGGTTTTCCACCCCGCAGGACATGGCCAACGCGGCGCTGTACCTGTGTTCGGACGAGGCCAGCATGGTCACAGGCACCTGCCTCAAGGTCGACGGAGGGCGCTGCATATGAAACCGGGTGCGCGCAATCTGATCACCGATATCGCAGGGCTGAAGGTCGGCAATGCCGAGGATCCGGTGCTGAAGACCGGCACAACCGTGCTGGTCGGGGACGCGCCCTTTACCGCTTCGGTTGCGGTGATGGGCGGGGCGCCGGGGACGCGGGAAACAGACCTTCTGGCCCCGGACAAGACCGCGCCGGGGGCCGATGCGCTGGTTCTGTCGGGGGGCAGTGCCTTTGGGCTGGCAGCGGCGCAGGGCGTGATGGATGCGCTGCACAGCGCAGGCCGGGGCTTTCCTGTCATGGCCGCGCGGGTGCCGATTGTCCCGGCGGCCATCGTGTTCGACCTGCTGAATGGCGGGCAGATGGCGTGGGATCAGAACCCCTACCCCGCATTGGGCGCGGCCGCTCTGGCCAATGCCAGCCGCGATTTCGCGCTTGGCAGCGCGGGCGGCGGCACGGGCGCGCAGACCGCGATGCATAAGGGCGGGCTGGGCTCGGCCAGTCTGGTGCTGGACAGTGGTGTGACCGTGGGTGCACTGGTGATTGCCAATCCGCTGGGCAGCGTCACCACGCCGTCGGGGCGGCATTTCTGGGCCGCTCCGTTTGAGGTCGCGGGCGAGTTTGGCGGGTTGGGTGTGGATCCGGTGCCGCAGATCGTGCAGCCGCCCAGTCGGCGCATTCCGGCCATGGCGCAGCAGGGCAACACGACCATCGCCATCGTCGCCACCGATGCGGCGCTGGACAAAGGGCAATGTCACCGCATGGCCGTGGCTGCGCATGACGGGATTGGCCGGGCGATCCTGCCCGCGCATTCCCCGATGGATGGAGATCTGGTCTTTGCCGCC
Source organism: Paracoccaceae bacterium (assembly GCA_003511785.1). Lineage (GTDB taxonomy): Bacteria > Pseudomonadota > Alphaproteobacteria > Rhodobacterales > Rhodobacteraceae > UBA7951. The sequence continues at coordinate 1,911 of DOIS01000293.1, read as the reverse complement.
TCAACCGGCGCGACTGCGCTGAACGACCCGGCAAGTGATCTGACATGGATCGGCCATGCTGCCGCGCTGGGCCTGTCGCGCGCCATTGCCCGCGCGATCTGGGAAGCCACGCCCGCGCCCGGAGATACGCTGCCGACGCTGAAACAGGATCTGGGATTGGTTTAACCGTTACGCGGGACGCAAAGCGTTCCGCCGCGCCGATCCGCCCCCACGGGGCGGCGC
>DOIS01000293.1:0-1347 GCA_003511785.1 Paracoccaceae bacterium | reverse complement strand
CGGCGCTCAGCGGCAATTGTTGCGAGGATTCACCGCAGGATCGGCGGTTTCTCCGGGTCACTGCCGGGTGCGATGCGCTCGACCTCGGCTGGTTTTTCCGGCTCGGGCAGGTCAAAGCGCAGCCCCACCCGGGCCAGCTCGGCCGCCAGCGGATCGCTATCAGCGATGAAGGTCACGTCCAGCGCACCGGCCTCCAGCCCGGAAAACACCAGCGCCTCGTTGATCGCCTGTGCCAGCGCCGCCTCGGCCCCGGCGACCGCGCCGGTCACCCCCAGCAGATGCCCCTTGGCCCCGCCCTCATAGGTCACCTGCGCCAGATAGGCCGAGCGCGCCAGCCCCGTCGCCGCCGCCAATTTGGCATCGAGCGAAGTCAATAGCACTTCGGGCAGGCCCACCGGTGGCGCCAGGCTTTCGGGATTGGCCTCGCCCTGCTGGGGACCCTGTTCCAGCACATCCACCAGCCAGACCATCGCATCAGCAGGCAACAGGATCGAAGAGGGCGCGACCTCGAGGTTCAGGCCCAGCCCGACCCCCTGCCCCGCCAGCATCCGCGCCAGCGCGCGCCCCGACAGGCCCGCATAAGGCGCCGGGCGTCCGACAAACCCGGCCAGCCGCTCCTCAAGGTCAAAGGCCAGCACGAATTTCTGATCCTGCAACTCGAACAGCTCCGGTTCGATCTGATCATCCTCGGGCTCGCCGGTCAGCAGCAGGAACAGTTCGCTGTCCGCCACGCGTTCATAGAAACGCAGCCGGGCCGCATCATCCTGTGGCGCGGCCTCCATCACAGCATGGGCGGCGTCAATCGGGGTCTGGGTCATGTTTCATCACCTCGGAAACCCGGGCGCGCAGTACCGGCAGCAGCTCGGTCTCGAACCAGGGGTTTTTCTTAAGCCAGTGGGTATTGCGCCAGGACGGGTGCGGCAAGGGGATCACCTGCTGAACATGATCGAGCACGCGCTGAAGCACCCGGTGGAAATCATCCTGTTCTTCTTTGGCCTGCTGAATGCCGGGGGCGAGCTGAGCGCGATTGGTGATGCCACATGGCTGGTTCTGGCCGGTCTGCTGCTGGGCAAGCCGCTGGGCGTGTTCCTGTTTGGCTGGGTCGCCGTGGTGGTGCTGCGTCTGGGCCTGCCACAGGGCATGCGCCTGATCGACCTTGTGACCATCGGCTGTGTCGCGGCCATCGGCTTTACCGTGTCGCTGTTCGTGGCCTCGGTTGCCTTTGAAACCGGGCCGGTTCAGGACGCTGCCAAGATGGGCGCGCTGTTCAGCTTTGCCGCGGCAATCGTGTCGATTGTGGTTGGTAAACTGACCCGGGTCGAAAAGCACACTTTGTAGGACTCGCCC
>DOIS01000299.1 GCA_003511785.1 Paracoccaceae bacterium | reverse complement strand
GCTTCGCCGGGATTTGCGAATTCTTTCAGATCGACACGGCCTTCCATCTTGTAGCCTACGTCGATGATGGCTTGGCCCGCTTCGATCGCGATGACCTTGCCTTTGACAACCGAACCCTCTTCGGGGGTGTCCATTTCGAAGCTTTCGTTCAGGAGGGCTTCGAATTCCTCCATGGATGCGTTCTGAGCCATGTGGCGTTTAAGTCCTTTTTCGATCATGCTTTTCCGGCCGCGCGGTTGTCTCCGCCGGTCTTTGGAGATGCGCCTCGACAGACCCGCAAAACAAAGGGGGCCGTCTGCTGCGGCCCCTGCCCGATCCTTCGCTCCCGATCCTTCGCTGCGGCGTTTTCGCCTGTCTCGACGGGCGCTTATTAAGGGCTTTGCCCCGGTTTCGCAAGGCCCGTGCAACCGGCGGGCGCGGTTTTCGTTTGGAATCGGGGGCCGGGCCGCTAACGTGGCGGAAAACGGCCGTAACGTGGCGGAAAACGGCCGTTTGGGAGGACGCCTTGACCATCATCACCAGTTCCTTTGCCGCTGTCGCGCCGAGCGACCTGACCATCACCCAGCGCATCTTTGCCGGGATCGACCCCGAGATGACGATCCTGCACGATGCGGCGACCGGGCAGGCGATGACCGGGGCCGAGTTCACCGCCCGGGTCAAGCGCCTGGCCGGCGGGCTCGTGGCGCGGGGGCTGCGGCCCGGCGATTGCGTGGCGATCATGGCCCCGAACCAGCCCGATTACGCGGTGGTGTTTCACGCCGTCGCCTGGGCGGGCGGTGCGCTGAGCCCGATCAACCCGACCTATACCGCGCATGAGGCCGGCCATCAGCTGCGCGACGCAGGCGCGCGGATGCTGGTCACCGTGGCCGCACTGGCCGATACCGCGCGCGAGGCGGCGGCCGACAGCCCGGTGGAGGAGATCGTGACGCTCGACGCCGCGCCCGAGGGGATGGTGGCGCTGGACGACCTGATGGGCGATCCGCTGGCGGCACAGGTGCCGGTGGACGTGCGCGAGCACGTGGTCGCCCTGCCCTATTCCTCGGGCACGACGGGGCTGCCCAAGGGGGTGATGCTGACCCATCGCAACCTCGTGGTGAATATCGAGCAGTCGCTGCACCTGTCGGGCCTGGAGCGGGGCGAGATGACCCTGGCCTTCCTGCCCTTCTTCCATATTTACGGGCTGGAAGTGCTGATCAATTTCTACCTCGCCGCCGGGGGCGGGCTGATCACCATGCCGCGTTTCGACCTCGAGACCTATCTCGAGACCGTCGCGCGCCACCGCACGCCGCGGCTGTGGCTGGTGCCGCCGGTGGCGCTGCTCCTGGCCAAGAGCCCGGTGGTGGACGATTACGACCTGTCCTGCGTGCAGAAGATCAACTCCGCCGCGGCGCCGCTGGGCGCGGACGTGGCCGAGGCGCTGGCCAAGCGGCTGGGCGTGACCGTGGCGCAGGGCTACGGCATGACCGAGCTCAGCCCGGCGAGCCACCTGTCACCCTTCGGAGAGGGCAAGCCCGGCGCCTCGGGCGTCACCCTGCCCAACACGGAGTGCCGCATCGTGGACCCGGCCACCGGCGAGGATGCGGCCCCAGGCGACGACGGCGAATTGTGGGTGCGCGGGCCGCAGGTGATGAAGGGCTATCTCAACCGCCCCGACGCGACCGCCGCGACGATCACGCCCGAGGGCTGGCTGCGCACCGGCGACATCGCGCATTTCGACGAGGACGGGTTCCTCTATATCACCGACCGGCTCAAGGAGCTTATCAAATACAAGGGCTTCCAGGTGGCTCCGGCCGAGTTGGAGGCCGAGTTGCTGACCCATCCCGAGATCAACGACGCCGCCGTGATCGGCCGCCCCGACCCTGAGGCGGGCGAGCTGCCCATGGCCTTCGTGGTGCCCGCGCCGGGGGCCGCGCCGCTGACGCTGGAGCGGGTCCAGGCCTATCTCGACGACCGGCTGGCGCATTACAAGCAGGTGCGCGTGCTCGAGGTGGTGGACGAGATCCCCAAATCCCCCTCGGGCAAGATCCTGCGCCGGCTGCTGCGCGACCGGCTAGCGGAAGAGACCGCCTGACCGCGCCGGCACACGGTCGTCAGCGCCGGTCTCAGCAGTAGCGTTCCGGCCCCACCCATTGCCCGGTGCTGTAGCGGTCGCCATGCGCCCAGCCCACCGGCAGCACCGCCTCGATCCGGGCCAGGTCGCTCTCGGTCAGCGCGATCTCGGCGCCGCGCACCAACTCGCGGAAATGCGCCACCGAGCGCGTGCCGGGGATCGGCAGCACATGGTCGCCCTGGTGCAGCAGCCAGGCGATGGCCAGCGACGCGGCGGGCCAACCCATCTCGGCGGCCAGCGCCCGGAACCGATCGGTCGCGGCGATATTGGCGTCGTAGTTCGGGTGCAGGAAACGCGGGTTCACCTTGAGAAAGCCCGGCTCCATCGCCGCCGCGTGGGAAATCGGATCGTCGGTCAGAAACGACCGCCCCACCGGCGAGAAGGCCACCAGCGCCGTGCCCAGATCGGCGCAAGCCTGCACCAGCCCCAGTTCCGGCGCGCGGGTCGAGAGCGAGTATTCCGACTGCACCGCCGCCACCGGGTACACCGCATGGGCCCGGCGCAGCGAGGCGGGCGCAATCTCGGAGAAACCGATGGCGCGGGTCTTGCCTTTCTTGACCAGCGCGGCCAGCGCCTCGGCCGCCTCCTCGATGGGGCGCTCGGCCTCGCGGCGGTGGATGTAGAACAGATCGACGTAGTCGGTGCCCATCCGCGCGAGCGAGCGGTCCAGTTCCGCCTCCAGATGCTCCAGCGAGTTGTCGTAGCAGCGATTGCCGTCCGCATCCTTGGTGATCGCCGCCTTGGTGGCGATGTGCAGCCCCTCGCGCGCGCCGGGGTTGGCCTGAAGCCAGGTGCCGATGGCGGTTTCAGACCGGCCCATGCCATAGACGTTCGAGGTGTCGATATGGCTCACCCCGGCCTCGCGCGCGGCGTCCAGGATGGCCAGAGAGTTCTCGTCCGTGGTGGGGCCGTAGAATTCGGCAAAGGACATGCCCCCACCCCGACGCAGGAGACGGGCGCGCCGCCCAGCTCAACCGTTCTCATGGTCATTCCTTTCCTTGATTCGGTCCTCGATGACGGCGATGGCCGCCGCGACCGCTTGGCTGATGCTCATCTCCGAGGTGTCGATCTCCACCGCGTCGCGGGCTGGTTTCAGCGGCGCGTCGGGGCGCCCCATGTCGCGGGCGTCGCGGGTGCGCACATCGGACAGCACCCTGTCGAAATCGGCCGCCTCCCCCTTGCCGGTCAACTCGTCGAAGCGCCGCCGCGCCCGGGTCTCGGCGCTGGCGGTGACGAAGAGCTTGGCCTCGGCCTCGGGGCAGATCACGGTGCCGATGTCGCGCCCGTCCAGCACCGCGCCACCCGCGCGCCGGGCAAAGGCGCGCTGGAAGTCCAGCAGCGCCGCGCGCACCTCGGGAATCGCCGCCACCTTGGAGGCGGCCTGCGCCACCGGATCGGCGCGCAGCCCCTCGCGGTCGAGATCCTCGGCGCGCAGCGTCAGGGCCGCTTCGACCGGGTCGGTGCCCTCCAGCATCCGCTGGCCCACGGCGCGATAAAGCAACCCGGTATCCAGATGGGCAAAGCCGAAATGCGCCGCCACCGCGCGCGAGACCGTGCCCTTGCCCGCCGCCGCCGGACCGTCGATCGCCACCGTGAACGCCATGCTCACACTCCCTTGCGAATGTCCGCGCCGAGCGCCGCCATCAACGGCTCGAACACCGGGAAGGAGGTGGCCACCGGAGCGCCATCGTCCACCGTGACCGGCGCGCCGGCCGCCATGCCGGCCACGAGAAAGGACATGGCGATGCGATGGTCCAGCCGGCTTTCCACCACGGCGCCGCCCGGCAGGCCGCCCGCGCCCTCGACCGCGAACCAATCCTCGCCCTCCTCGACGCGCACGCCACAGGCGCGCAGGCCCTGCGCCATGGCGTCGATCCGGTCGCTTTCCTTGACGCGCAATTCCTTGACCCCGCCCATATGCGTGCGGCCACGGGCGAAGGCCGCCACCACCGACAGGATCGGATATTCGTCGATCATGCTGGCCGCGCGCTCGGGCGGCACGCGGGTCCCGCGCATCTCCGGCGAATGGCGCGCGCGCAGGTCGGCCACCGGCTCGCCCCCCTCCTCGCGTTTGTTCTCATAGGTCAGGTCCGCCCCCATCTCGCGCAGCGTCTCGAAAAGGCCCGCGCGGGTCGGGTTCAGCCCGATGCCCGGCACCAGCACGTCCGAGCCGGGCACGATCAGCGCGGCGCAGACCGGGAAGGCGGCGCTGGAAGGATCGCGCGGCACGGCGATCTCCTGCGGGCGCAGCTCGGGCCGGCCGGTGAGCGTGATGACGCGGCCCTCGTCGCTGTCCTCGGTGGCGATCTCGGCGCCGAACCCCGCCAGCATCCGCTCGGTATGGTCGCGGGTGGCCTCGCGCTCGATCACCACGGTCCGGCCCGGCGCGTTCAGCCCGGCCAGCAGTACGGCGGATTTCACCTGCGCCGAGGGCACCGGCACCGTGTAGCGCACCGGCACCGGGTCCGCGGCCCCCACCAGCGTCATTGGCAGCCGCCCGCCCGACCGCCCCACCGCGCGCGCGCCGAAGAGCGCCAGCGGGTCGGTGACGCGCGCCATCGGGCGGGAATTCAGGCTCGCGTCCCCGGTGAAGGTGGCGGCGATCGGCGAGGTGGCCATGGCCCCCATTATGAGGCGCACGCCGGTGCCGGAATTGCCGCAGTCGATGACCTGGCCCGGCTCGGCGAAACCGCCCACGCCCACGCCGTGCACCGACCAGGCGCCGCCGCCGTGATCCGTCACCTCGGCGCCGAAGGCGCGCATCGCCCGCGCGGTGTCGAGCACGTCCTCGCCCTCCAGAAGCCCGGTGATGCGCGTCTCGCCCACCGCCAGCGCTCCCAGGATCAGCGCCCGGTGCGAGATCGACTTGTCGCCCGGCACCTCGGCCCGGCCCGAAAGCGGCCCGCAAGGGGCGGAGGTCATGGGCACGGGGGCGCCGTGTGCGGACATGGGGTCACCTGCGTCTTGTTCCGGTTCCGGGGATACCCAATCGCCCCGGCGCGGTCCAGCGCGGCGGGAACAAATTCGCCCCCTGTGGCGGCGACAGGTCAGCCCCGTCACATTCCAGAAACGCTACGTTTCGCATGCGAAACATTTCTCTGGAAGCCCTTGGAAAGATTGAACCGAACGGTCGGGTGTTGCCGATACAACGGCCCGGCGCGCGGTGCCCTGCAACAAGCTCGGTCCTCACCGCCCGGCCCGCATGTCGCGTCCCCTTTGGGACAAGGCTCCGCGTCCCTGCTTCTTTCGGGTTCACAAATACCCAGACACGACACCTGCCACGGGGCGCCGCGCCGCAAACCGGGCGCGACCGCCTACCCCTTTCGGCGGAAGGTCAGGTAATGCGGCACGCGGCCCTCGCGCAGCGCCTTCTGCTCGTAGCGGGTTGAAATCCAGTCGTCCCACGGCGCGCGCCAGTCGGCGGGGCACTCGGCCAGCCAGTCGAACCCGGCGCGCGGCACCTCCTCCAGCGTCTGGCGCACGTAATCGGGGATGTCCGTGGCTACCCGCAGCACCGCGCCGGGGCGCAGCGCGCGGGCCAGCGGCCCGAGATGCTCGGGCGTGACGAAGCGGCGGCGGTGGTGGCGCGCCTTGGGCCAGGGGTCGGGATAAAGCAGAAAGGCGCGGTCGATCGAGGCGGGCGGCAGCACGTCCATCAGGTCGCGGGCATCGCCCGGGTGCAGGCGCACGTTGCGCACCCCCGCGCGCCGCAGCTTGCCCAGCAACATGGCGGTGCCGTTGATGTAAGGCTCCGCCCCGATGAAGCCGGTCTCGGGATGCGCACCGGCCTGGTGGACCAGGTGTTCGCCCCCGCCATAGCCGATTTCAAGCCAGACCGGCCGCCCGCCGAAGAGGGCGCCGAGGTCGAGCGGCGTGCGCGCGGGATTGTCCTCGCGCGCAACGCCCGGCAGCGCGAGCCGCGGCAGGTCCTCGTCGAGATAGCGCTTCTGGCTGGGCTTGAGTGCCTTACCCTTGAGCCGGCCATAGAAATTGCGCCGGGGCGTCTGGTCGTCGGGGCCGGGGGTGTCGGTCATGTCGCGTCTCTCGGGGTCGGTGCTTCGGCGCGCGGCCTGCCCTGTCCCGGGCGCGGGGTCAAGGCGCGTCGCGCAGAACCCCGGCCTCGACCAGTTCGATGCGGCTGGGAAACCACTCGTCGGTGGCGATCACCTTCTTGGTCTCCACCGCAAAGCCCGCATCCACCCCGCGCGCGATCATGTAGCTGAGATCGGCATAGGTCTCGCTCTGGGTGTCGCGATAGACCCAGGAGGCGAAGTCGAACGGCGTCTCCCAACCCTTCTCCTCGCGCCAGCTTTCGTAATAGGCCTCCATCGCCTCGACCGGCCAGTGGCGCTGGTGAAACCCGATCTTCGAGCCGCGCTGCATCCGCCGCGCGGCCCCGCCGAGGAAGATGTTGACGCAGGAGCTGCTCACAGGCCAGCGACCTCGGTGTCCAGCCCGAAGTCGATGACGATGCGCGCCATCTCGTCTCCGGCATAGACGCTGCCGCCGCTGGAATTGAGGCGCAGCGTCTCGATCCCGGGGGTGTCGCGCAGGATCGTCAGCAGCCGGTCGATGTCGTCGGTGGTGATCTCGGCGTCGTCGCCCAGCCCGGCCTGCTCGGTGTCGTAGATCAGGGTCGCGTCCTCGACGCGGAACTTGGCCGCGCCGGGATCGGCCTCGGCCGCCAGCGCGGCGGGCAGCAGGCACAGGGCGGCGAGAAGTAGGCTGGAGCGCATCGGGTCTCCGGCGGGTCGGGATGGGGTTGGCGTCGGGGCCAGATTACGCCCGGCGGGGCGCGGGCCGCAATGCACCGTCAGTAAAAGCTTTGCGGGTCGATATCGACGGCCAGCCGCAGATCGCCCCTGAGCCGGGCCGGTGCGATCCATTGCGCGATCGCCGCCTGGATCGGCGCCCCCTTGGCCGCCTTGACCAGGAGCCGCACCCGGTGGCGCCCGCGCACCCGCGCGATGGGCGCGGGCGCGGGACCGAAGACCTGGGCTCCGATCCGGTGCAGGGGGGCGGCGTTGCGGGCCAGCGCCTGGCCCAGCGTGTTGACCGCGTTCAGATCGCCCCCCGACAGCACGATCCCGGCCAGCCGGCCGAAGGGCGGCATCCCGGCGGCCTCGCGCTCGGCCGCCTCTGCGCGCCAGAAGCCCTCCTCGTCGCCCGCCAGGATCGACCGGATCACCGGATGCTCGGGCTGGTGCGTCTGCAACAGCGCCAGACCCGGCGTCTCGACCCGCCCCGCGCGGCCCGCGACCTGGCGCATGAGTTGAAAGGTGCGCTCGGCCGCGCGCAGGTCCGAGCCCTGCAAGCCCAGATCGGCGTCGATCACGCCGACCAGCGTGAGGCGCGGGAAGTTGTGCCCCTTGGCGACAAGCTGCGTGCCGATCACGATGTCGGTGTCGCCCTGGGCGATCTCCTCGATCCGGGCCTTGAGCGCACGGGCGCTGCCGAAGAGGTCCGAGCTGAGCGTGGCGATGCGCGCCTCGGGAAAGGCAGCCTGCGCCTCCTCGGCCAGACGCTCGATGCCGGGGCCCACGGGGGCCAGCTTGCCCTCGGCCCCGCAGGAGGGGCATGTCTCGGGGATGGGCCGCGTCTCGCCGCATTGGTGGCACATCAGGCGCTTGAGGAACCGATGCTCGACCATGCGCGCGTCGCAGTGGTCGCAGGCGATCTGCTGGCCGCAGGCCCGGCAGACCGTCACCGGGGCATAGCCGCGCCGGTTGAGGAACAAGAGCGCCTGTTCGCCGCGCTCCAACCGGGCCTCGGCCGCGCCGCGCAGGCTGGGCGAGATCCAGCTGGAGGGCGAGAGCCGTTCGGCGCGCATGTCGATGGCGCGCATCTCGGGCAGGACCGCGGCGCCGAAGCGGCTGGTCAGTTTCACATGCCGATACTTGCCCGCCTGCGCGTTCACCCAGCTTTCCAGGGACGGCGTGGCGCTGGCCAGCACCACCTGGGCGCCGCAGATCGAGGCCCGCAGCACGGCCATGTCGCGGGCATTGTAGAGCACGCCATCCTCCTGCTTGTAGGAACTGTCGTGTTCCTCGTCCACGATCACCAGCCCGAGGTCGCGGAAGGGCAGGAACAGCGCGGACCGCGCCCCCACCACCAGTTGCGCGCCGCCCTCGCCCACCATGCGCCAGACCCGGCGGCGCTCGGTCATGAAGACGCCGGAATGCCACTCGGCGGGCCGGGCGCCGAAACGGGCCTCGACGCGGGTGAGGAACTCGGCCGTGAGCGCGATCTCGGGCAGCAGCACCAGCGCCTGGCGCCCGGCGCGCAGGCAGGCGGCCACCGCCTCGAGATAGACCTCGGTCTTGCCCGAGCCGGTCACGCCCTGCAACAACGTCGTGCCATAGCCGCCCGCGCGCATCGCGTCGTCGAGCGTTCCCGCCGCGCGGGCCTGGTCCTCGGTCAGCGGCTTGCCCGGGCGGTCGGGGTCGAGCCGGGGAAAGGGCAGGTCGCGGGGGCTGTCCTCCTCCCGCACGGTGCCCTGTTTCACCAGCCCCTTGATCACCGAGGTCGAGACCCCGGCCATCTGCGCCAGCTCGCTTAAGGTGAAGGCCAGCCCGCCATACTCCTCCAGCGTCTCGAGCACCCGGCGGCGCGCGTCGGTCATCCGGTCGGGTTCCACCCCGCCCGCGCGATAGACCTTGCGCATCGCCGGCCCCTCGCCCAGCCCCGGCGCGCGGGTGGCCAGGCGCAGCATCGCGGGCAAGGGCGTCAGCGTGTAGTCGGCGGAGCGGGTCAGGAACTCGCGCATCTCGGCCCGCATCGGCGCGGCGTCCAGCACCCGGATCACCGGGCGCAGCTTGCCCTTGGGCACCTCGCCCGCGCCCGGGCCCCAGACCACGCCCAGCACCTTGCGCGGGCCCAGCGGCACCTCGACGAAGGCCCCAGCGTGACAGCCGCCCTCGGGCGCGGCGTAATCCAGCGCCCGGTCGATCGGCTGCGTGGTCAGCACCGCCACCTGATCGCCTGCGTGATAGAAACCGGGATCGTCCACCGTGCCGCACCCTTGGCCTGTTGCCGCCGCCCCGCCCGGAACGGGCTTTCCGGCGCTGGCCTTCTGGGGTAAAGCCAAGCCGAACCGAGGCCAACCCATCAAAGGAGCGCCCCCATGAAATTCTTCGTCGACACCGCCGACATCGACGCCATCCGCGAGCTGCACGAGTTGGGCATGGTGGACGGTGTGACCACCAACCCCTCGCTGATCCTGAAATCGGGCCGCGACATTCTCGAAGTGACCAAGGAGATCTGCGACCTGGTCGAGGGGCCGGTTTCGGGTCAGGTCGTCGCCACCGAGGCCGACGACATGATCGCCGAGGGCCGCAAGCTGGCCCAGATCGCCGACAACATCGCGGTCAAGGTGCCGCTGACATGGGACGGGCTCAAGGCCTGCAAGACGCTCTCGGGCGAGGGCAACATGGTCAACGTGACCCTGTGCTTCTCGGTCAACCAGGCGCTGCTGGCCGCCAAGGCGGGGGCGACCTTCATCTCTCCCTTCATCGGGCGGCTGGACGACATCAACCTCGACGGGATGGAGCTGATCGGGGACATCCGCAATGTCTATGACAATTACGGCTACGAGACGCAGATCCTCGCCGCCTCGATCCGCAGCGTGAACCACATCGCCGACAGCGCCCGGATCGGCGCCGACGTGATCACCGCGCCGCCCAATGTCATCAAGGCGATGGTCAAGCATCCGCTGACCGACAAGGGGCTGGAGGCGTTCCTGTCGGACTGGGCCAAGACCGGGCAGAAGATCCTTTGAAGCCCGCCGCCCCTGCCCTCCCGGGCCGGGGCGGTTTTCACGTGGGAAGGTAATTTTAACGCATCTCGGCGATTTGCATGTTATAATGCCGGGAAAACGACCGAGGCCCTGATGAGCAGCAGCCCCAAGCTGGACGACGCATTGCGCGACGCCATCCTTTCCAAGCCCGACGCCGTGCTGGACGACAGCGACCTGATGCATGCGCTGGTCTCGGCCAATGAACGTGCCATGGGCGGCAATATCGTGGACCTGCGCGGCATCGCCATGGAGCGGCTCGAGGCGCGGCTCGACCGGCTGGAGGACACCCATCGCAGCGTGATCGCGGCGGCCTACGAGAACCTCGCCGGCACCAACCAGGTGCATCGCGCCATTTTGCGCATGATGGAGCCGATGGATTTCGAGGTGTTCCTGCGCGATCTGGGCGGCGAGGTGGCCGAGATCCTGCGCGTGGACGCGATCACGCTGGTGCTGGAATCGGCGCAGAACGACACCGATCCGACGGTGCAGCGGCTGGGTGACGTGCTGCGCGTGGCCGAGCCGGGCTTCATCGACGACTATCTCGCGCGCGCCCATGGCGGCCCGTCGCGTCAGGTGACGCTGCGCCAGGTGCAGACCGCCTCCTCCGAGGTCTATGGCGAGGCCGCCGACTGGGTCCGCTCCGAGGCCTGCCTGCGGCTCGATTTCGGGCGCGGGCGCCTGCCCGGGCTGCTGGCCATGGGGGCCGAGGACCCGCACCAGTTTTCGCCACAGCACGGCACCGACCTTCTGTCCTTCTTCGCGGGCGTGTTCGAACGCACGATGCGCCACTGGCTGTCATGAGCCTCGCGATCTCGCCCGCCTGCCGCGACGCGCTGGAGGGCTGGCTGGCGGCGCAGAAGGCGCTTAACGACGCCTCCGACAACACGATCGCGGCCTATGCGGGCGACGTGACCGGGTTTCTCGGCTTCATCACCGGGCACAAGGGCGGCCCCCAGGGGCTGGGCGCGCTGGAGGATGTGGGCGTCTCGGACATGCGCGCCTGGATGGCCATGGTGCGTGGCGAGGGCGTGGGGCCGCGCTCGCTGGCGCGCAAGCTCTCGGCGGTCAAATCCTTCTATCGCTGGCTGGCCGAGCGCGAGGGGTTCGAGCCCACCGCCGTGCTGTCGGCGCGCGCGCCGAAATACACCCGCAAACTGCCGCGCCCCCTGGCCGAGGACGCCGCCCGCGCGGTGCTGGCCGACGCGCCGCTGGGCGCGCGCAACGACTGGGTCGGCGCGCGCGACGTGGCCGTCCTGACGCTGCTCTACGGCTGCGGTCTGCGCATCTCCGAGGCGCTCGGGCTGGACGCGGGCGCAGCGCCCCTGGCCGATGTGCTGCGCATCACCGGCAAGGGCGGCAAGGAGCGGCTGGTGCCGGTGCTGCCGGCGGCGCGCGACGCGGTCGAGACCTATCGCCGGCTCTGCCCGCATGACCTGGCCCCGGGCACGCCGTTGTTCCGGGGCGTGCGCGGTGGCGCCCTGCCCCCCGGTGCGATCCAGAAACTGATGGCCGGGCTGCGCGCGCGGTTGGGCCTGCCCGCCACCGCCACGCCGCACGCACTGCGCCACAGCTTCGCCACCCATCTGCTGGCCGCGGGCGGCGATCTGCGGGCGATCCAGGACCTGCTGGGCCATGCCTCGCTCTCGACGACGCAGAGCTACACGGCGGTCGATACCGCGCGGCTGATGGAGGTCTATGACCGCGCCCACCCGCGCGCCTGAGCCGGGCCTGCCCGCTCTGCGCCAACGGCGGCCGCGCCGGACGACCATCACGTTAGGCTCGAAAAGCGCACCGCCCCGGCTTCCTCTTGCCGGAAATACTTCCGCCGGAGGCTCCCACCACTGCCTCCAGCGTCTCTGGACGCCCGACCTGGCGCCCCCTGAGCCGCGCGCGCCCCACGGCGGCAGGAACACGCGCCACCTGCATTCAACTATTTGCGATTTGCCGCGATTTCCGCCATGAGGGGGCCATGACACCGCATCTCCGCGCCCTCTCCGTGCATCTCTTCACCGCCGCCGGCGCCGTCTTCGCCATGCTCGCCATGCTGGAGGCCGCCCAGGCCGACTGGAGCATGATGTTCCTGTGGCTCGTCGTGGCCTTCTTCGTCGACGGCATCGACGGGCCGCTGGCGCGGAAATACCACGTGCAGACCCAGGCCCCCGAGTTCGACGGGGTGCTTCTGGATCTCATCATCGACTACCTGACCTATGTCTTCATCCCGGCCTTCGCCCTGTTCCAGTCGGGCCTGATGAGTGGATGGACCGGCTGGGTGGCGATCATCCTCATCACCTTCGCCAGCGCGCTCTATTTCGCCGACACGCGGATGAAGACCAAGGACAATTCGTTCCGCGGCTTTCCCGGCTGCTGGAACATGCTGGTGCTGGTGATCTTCGCGGTCGAGCCGAATTTCTGGGTGATCCTGGCGCTGGTGGCGGCGCTGGCGGTGGCAATGTTCCTGCCGCTGAAATTCGTCCACCCCGTGCGCACGGAACGCTGGCGACCGGTGACCCTGCCCATGGCGCTGGCCTGGACCTTCTTCGCGGGCTGGGCGGCCTGGGTCGATTTCCACCCCGAAAGCTGGGCGCATTGGGGGCTGGTCGTGACCAGCGTCTACCTGGTCTTCGCCGGGGTGGCGCAGCAGATCATTCCCGAGCGCAGCGCCAAGGCGTAGGCGCGCCCGTTTTCCTTGCCAAGGAAAACGGACCGGAATTTTTCAAAATTCCGGCACCCTCCGCCGCTCACAGCACCTCGTCGATCTCGATGTCCTTGCCCTTGAAGGTGAAGATATCCCCCGCCTGCAAGCCCGCCATGGCCTGGTAGATCGGGCTCTGCGTCGAGATGCCCATATAGGTCTCGCCATCCAGCTCGAACCGGGCAGTCGAAACGGCGACCACGAAATTGCGCCCGTCGAAACGCACGACCGCGCCGGGGCCCACCGTGTCGGTCAGCGCGAAATCGAGGTTCTCGAGCACGTCCACCTTGGCGTGATGCGCCATTAGCGGGCCTTCGAAGGCATGGGCCAGGTCGGCGCTTTCGCGGCTTTCGGCCATGTCGTCCTTGTCATGCACCTCGCGCCCGTCGAGAACCGAGTCCTTCATATGCGCCTCGTAATGCGCCTGTGCTGCGGCCAGTTCCGCGGCCTCCAGCGACATCATCTTGTCCTGCACGGCCTTTTTCCGGGCCGCCCGGTCGGTATCGGTCATGTCTGGCGATCCTTGTCCCCTTGGCGCGCGGTGCGCGCAATCCTGTCATCGGCGCGCGATGCGCGCGGTCCTGTCATCTATCTGTATCAACCCCGCCCCCCGGCGCAAGTTCCGGTGTCGCGCGGGGCGACGGCGCGTCGGGGCCGGCCCGGACGGGCCGGCCGCCGGGATCAGCCCAGCGCGCCGTCGCAGCGGGCGCAGACGCCCGGGTGCGCGTGGCGGCCCACATCGGGCAGGATCTTCCAGCAGCGCTGGCATTTTTCGCCCTCAGCGCGCTCGAACACCACGCCCACGCCCTCGGTCTCGGGCAGGCGGAACGCCTCGGCGGGGGCCGGGTCGCCGGTCACGGTCAGCCCGGAGGTGATGCACAGATCGTCCATGTCGATGCCGCCCAGCAACTCGCGCAGGCCCGCATCCTCCAC
This sequence comes from Paracoccaceae bacterium, assembly GCA_003511785.1. Taxonomy (GTDB): domain Bacteria; phylum Pseudomonadota; class Alphaproteobacteria; order Rhodobacterales; family Rhodobacteraceae; genus UBA7951. The sequence continues at coordinate 7,045 of DOIS01000299.1, read as the reverse complement.
ATGCACCACCGGCGCGGCCTCGAGGCTCGAACCGATCACCTTGTCGCGGCGCTGCACCTCGAGTGCCGAGGTCACCACGCGCCGCACCTGGCGGATGCGCGCCACGGTCGCCATCAGGTCCGCGTCCAGCCAGTCGCCGGGCGTTCCAGGAATGTCCTCCAGGTGAACCGAGCCGTCCTCGCCGGGGAAGCGTTCCAGCCAGACCTCCTCCATGGTGAAGACCAACACCGGCGCAAGCCAGGTGGTCAGCCGGTGGAACAGCAGGTCCAGCACCGTGCGCGCGGCGCGGCGGCGCGGCGTGTCCCCGTCGCAATAGAGCGCGTCCTTGCGGATGTCGAAGTAGAAGGCCGACAGGTCCACCGTGGCGAAGTTGAATACCGCGCTGAACACGCCCTGGAAGTCATAGGCGGCGTAACCCTCGCGCACGGTCCGGTCCAGTTCGGCCAGCCGCGACAGCACCCAGCGCTCCAGCGCGGGCATCTCCGCCGGCTCGACCCGGTCCGCCTCGGAGAAATCGGCGAGACTGCCCAGCATGAACCGCATCGTGTTGCGCAACCGGCGATAGCTGTCGGCCACGCCTTTCAGGATTTCCGGCCCGATGCGCTGGTCGGCGGTATAATCGGTCTGCGCCACCCAGAGCCGCAGGATATCGGCCCCGTATTGCTTGACCACCTCTTCCGGAACAATGGTGTTACCGAGCGATTTGGACATCTTGTTGCCCTTCTCGTCCAGCGTGAAGCCATGCGTCAGCACGCCCCGATAGGGCGCACGCCCCTTGGTGCCACAGGCTTGCAGCATCGAGGAATGGAACCAGCCGCGATGCTGGTCGGTGCCTTCGAGGTAAAGGTCCGCGATCCCGTCCTCGGCCCCGTCTTCGCGGTCGCGCAGCACGAAGGCATGGGTCGAGCCCGAATCGAACCACACGTCGAGGATGTCGAACACCTGGTCATAGGCGTCGGGGTTGTGGTCGTTGCCCAGGAACCGCTCCTTGGCGCCGGCCGCATACCAGGCATCCGCGCCTTCCTCCTCGAAGGCCGCGCAGATGCGCACGTTGACCGTCTCGTCGCGCAGGAGATAGTCGGGATCGGTGGGCTTTGCCCCGCGTTTCACGAAACAGGTCAGCGGCACGCCCCAGGCGCGTTGCCGGGACAGCACCCAGTCGGGCCGCGCCTCGATCATCGAATAAAGCCGGTTGCGCCCGCGTTTCGGTGTCCATGTCACCAGCTCGTCGATGGAGCGCAGGGCGCGCTCGCGGATCGTTGTGCCATACTCGTCCTGCCCATCGCCCACCGCACGGTCGATGGCGGCAAACCATTGCGGCGTGTTGCGATAGATCACCGGCGCCTTGGAGCGCCAGGAATGCGGATAGGAATGCTTGATCTTGCCCCGCGCCAAGAGGCCGCCGACCTCGGTCAGCTTGGCGATCACGGCGGCGTTGGCATCGCCCTCCCAGTCGCCCTTCTTGGGCTTGGCGCGCAGGATCGCCTTGCCGCCGAAGAAGGGCAGGTCCTCGCGGAAGGTGCCGTCTTCCAGCACGTTATAGGTGATGACCTGTTCCAGCATCCCCAGATCGCGGTAAAGCTCGAACTCCTCCACCCCGTGGCTGGGCGCGCAATGCACGAAGCCGGTGCCTTCCTCGTCGGTGACGAAATCGGCGGCGCGGAAATCGCGCAACTCGTCCCATTCGCCGTTGGCGCCTTCGGCGCCCTTCAGCGGATGTTCGAGGGTCAGCCCGGCCAACTCGCCCGCCGGCACGTCCCGCACCCGCCGCCACTGGTCGTCGTTGAGCCGCGCGCGGCCCAGCACATCCGCCGCGCGGGTGTCGGCCAGGATGTACTTGTCGCCCACGCTCGCCCAGCACTCCTTGGGCGTGCCGGTGACCTCGTAGAGCCCATAGGAAATGTCCTCCCCGTACACCACGGCCTTGTTTGAGGGCATGGTCCAGGGGGTCGTGGTCCAGATCACCACATGCGCGCCGGCCAGATCGCCCGCCCCCTCATGCACCCGGAACTTCACCCAGATGGTGAAGCTCTCCTTGTCGTGATACTCGACCTCCGCCTCGGCCAGGGCGGTCTTTTCCACCGGCGACCACATCACCGGCTTCGAGCCCTGGTAGAGCGTGCCGTTCATCAGAAATGCCTGGAACTCCTCGGCGATCACCCGCTCGGCGTGGAAATCCATCGTCAGATAGGGTTTGTCCCACTTGCCGGTCACGCCCAGCCGCTTGAACTCGTCGCGCTGGATGTCGACCCAGCCCTCGGCGAACTCGCGGCATTCGCGGCGGAACTCGTTGACCTCGACCTTGTCCTTGTCGAGCCCCTTTTCGCGGTATTTCTCCTCGATCTTCCACTCGATGGGCAGCCCGTGGCAGTCCCAGCCGGGCACATAGCGCGCATCACGCCCCATCATCTGCTGGGAGCGCACCACCATGTCCTTGAGGATCTTGTTGAGCGCGTGGCCGATATGCAGGTGCCCGTTGGCATAGGGCGGGCCGTCATGCAGGATGAACGGCGCGCGCCCCTGGGCATTCTCGCGCAAGCGGTCATAGATGCCGATCCGCTCCCAGCGGGCCAGCCAGTCGGGCTCGCGCTTGGGGAGGCCCGCGCGCATGGGGAAATCGGTGCGCGGCAGGTTCAGCGTGTCTTTATAGTCGGGGGTCTCGGCGCACATGGGGCGTCCTTCTCGGGTCGTGTGTCGGAAATGTCGGGATGTGCGGTCGGTGCGAGGTCTCGAACACCTTGGCCCGGCGTCTGCGAAGTCAGAGCGCCGGGGTGATAATTCGAATGACGATGGCCGCGAGACGGGTCATGCGGGCCTTATATGGCGCGACCGTCGCGGGGTAAAGCGCCCTCGTGTCGCGGCATCCCCCCGGCGCGGCCACGCCCTTCCACGCCCGTCCCGCGCGCCACGCCTCGTGACATGGCACCGCCCGTTTTCTTCCCTTTGCGGGACATACTTCAGGAGGGTCCGGGGGGACAGCGTCCCCCCGGCCGGTCGCCGCGCGCAAGCGCGGCGAAACCGCCTCAGATGCGCTGGTCGTAGTCGCCCACGCCCGGCTCGGTGCGGATCACCGCGTCGAGCGCCTCGAAGATGGCCCGCATCTCTTCCTCGCTTTCGGAGCTCTCGCAGACCACCACCAGGTTCGGCGTGTTCGACGAGGCCCGCACCAGCCCCCAGGAGCCGTTGTCGAGGATCACCCGCGCGCCGTTCACCGTCACCACCTCCTTGATCGGGCGCCCGGCGAAGGGGTGGCCCGCCGCGCGATGCGCCACCAGCTTCTCGACCAGGCGGTCGAGGATGGCGTATTTCTCGGTGTCGGCGGCGTGCGGCGACATGGTCGGCGTGGACCAGGTGCGGGGCAGGGTGCGGCGCAGGTCGGACATGGACTTCTCGGGGTTGCGGTCCATCAGCTTGCACAGCTCGACCGCGACCCGCATCCCGCAATCGTAGCCGCGGCCCACGGGCTCGGCCAGGAAGTAGTGGCCCGACTTCTCGAACCCCGCCAGCGCGCCGATCTCCTTGACCCGGCGTTTCATGTGGGAATGCCCGGTCTTCCAGTAATCTGCCGTCACCCCGTTGGCCTGCAACTCGGGATCGCTGGCAAAGAGCCCGGTGGATTTCACGTCGGCCACGAAGGTGGCATTGGGATGGAGTTTCGACAGGTCGCGCGCCATGATGACGCCCACCTTGTCGGCGAAGATTTCCTCGCCCTCGTCATCGACCACGCCGCAGCGGTCGCCGTCCCCGTCGAAGCCCAGCGCCATGTCGGCGCCGCTGGCGCGCACGGCATCGGCCATGTCGTGCAGCATCTCCATCGCCTCGGGGTTGGGGTTGTAGTTCGGGAAGGTATAGTCCAGCCGATTGTGGCTCTCGACCACCTCGACGCCGATCCGGCGGAAGAGCTCGGGCGCGAAGGCCGAGGCGGTGCCGTTGCCGGTGGCGCAGACCACCTTGAGCGGGCGGGTCATGCGGAAATCGCCCACCAGGTCGTCGAGATAGGCCTCGCGCACGCCCTCGACGAACTCGTAGGAGCCGCCGGGGGCGGGCTCTCCCTCACCGTTCAGGACGATCTCGCGCAGCTCTGCCATCTCGTCGGGGCCGTGGGTGAGCGGGCGGTCAAAGCCCATCTTCACCCCGGTCCAGCCGTTCGGGTTGTGGCTGGCCGTGACCATGGCCACCGCCGGCACGTCCAGGTGAAACTGCGCGAAATAGGCCATGGGCGACAGCGCCGGGCCGATGTCCTTGACCGCGATCCCGGCCTGCATCAGCCCCAGGATCAGCGCCTGTTTGATAGCCAGCGAATAGTCGCGATAGTCGTTGCCCACGGCGATCACGGGGTCGATCCCGCGCCGCCGCATCTGGGTGCCGAGCCCGAGGCCCAGGGCGGTCATGCCGGGCAGGTTGATCTCGTCGGGGTATTTCCAGCGCGCGTCATACTCGCGGAAACCGGTCGGTGCGATCATCGGGTCACGGAGGAACTCCCAGGTGTTGGGGGTCACCTCGGGCAAGGGTCTGGTCATGGCGAAATCTCTTGTCTTGACGAAAAAAATCAGATGCGGACGGGATCGGCCTTAGCAAGCGCGTCGAAGCGCATCAATGTGTCAATCAGACCCGCCATCTGGTCCAGCGGGATCATGTTGGGCCCGTCGCTGGGCGCGCGGTCGGGGGCCTCGTGGGTCTCGATGAAGACCGCCGCCACGCCGATCGCCACCGCCGCGCGCGCCATCACCGGGGCGAATTCGCGCTGGCCCCCGGACGAGCCGCCTTGCCCGCCGGGCTGCTGCACCGAATGGGTGGCGTCCATCACCACCGGATAGCCGGTCCGCGCCATCTGCGGCAGCGCGCGCATGTCCGCCACCAGCGTGTTGTAGCCGAACGAGGTGCCGCGTTCGGTCAACAGGATGCGGCGGTTGCCGGTGCTCTCGATCTTCTCGACCACGCGGGCCATGTCCCAGGGCGCCAGGAACTGGCCCTTCTTGACGTTGACCGCCGCGCCGGTCTCTCCGGCGGCCAGCAGCATGTCGGTCTGCCGGCACAGGAAGGCGGGGATTTGCAGGATGTCCACGGCCTCCGCCGCGATGGCGCATTGGGCTTCGGTATGCACATCGGTCAGCACGGGCACGCCCATCTCGCGGCGGATGCCGTCGAGCACGGCGAGTCCGGCCTCGATCCCCATGCCCCGCTCGCCCGACAGCGAGGTGCGGTTGGCCTTGTCGAAACTGGCCTTGAACACGTATTGCGCGTCGGCCTTGTCGCAGAGCTCCTTCATCCGGCCCGCGATCATCTGCGCGTGCTCCGCGCTTTCGAGTTGGCAGGGCCCCGCGATCACGGTCAGCGGGCGGTCATTGCCGATGGTCAGGCCGGCGACGTCAACATGTTGCATGGGCTACGAGGTCACCTGTTCCCTGAGAATGGACGCGGTCAGCGAGATCATCAGATAGATGCCCGAAAAGATAAGGAAGGCCAAGATCGTGTTTTCGAACTTGCGCGGATAGCTGGGTTCTTCCGACGGGACCGGCACCACCGAGGTGGTGAGATAGCGCACCTGGCGGTTGGCCTCCATTCGGGTCTGTTCGACCTGTTGCAGCGCCGATTGCAGCAGCATGTCGCGCGTGGCGAGATCCGCCTGCGCCATCTGGATACGCACGGTCAGCTGGGCCAGGGAATCCTCGCCCTCGGCGGCCGCGGTCATGCGGGTGTTGAGCCGGTCGAGCAGGGCGTTGAGCCGGCGGATGTCGCCCTCAACCCCGGCCACCTTGGCCTGGTTGGGCCGGGCGTTGTCGTTCAGCGCGGCCAGTTCCAGTTCCTTTTCCTGCAACTGCATCTCGACATTGTTGATCTGCCCGCGCAGCGCGCCGATCACACCCTCCGGGTCGAGCAACGCGCCCTGCTGCTGCAACGCCACCAGGGCCTCCTGCGCCTTCCGGCGCTCGATTTTGGCGTTCTCGAAACTGTCCAGCGCGTCGCGCATCTGGTCGCCGCGCTTCTGCTGGCTGAGATCGTTGACGCGCGATTCGGCGTAGGAGATGAGCTTCTCCGAGAATTCCGTGGCGGTCTGCGGATCGGCGGCGATGACCTCCATGCGGATCACGCCCTCGGTCGGGTCATAGCCGATCTTCACGTGTTTCTGATAGGTGCCGTAGGCCTCCTCGTTCGAGGGGTTTTCCTCCAGCCGCTGGATCGGGTCGATCCAGTCCTGGGTGAAATGCGACTTGAAGCCCACGTCCTGGTCGAGCCGCAGCATCGCGTCCTTGGATTGCAGATAGGACTGCACGGCGATCGAATCCTGGTTGGTGGCGAATTGCGTGCCCGACAACAGCCCGCCCAGCCCCGAGCCGCCGGTATTGTCGGCCTGAAGGATCAGGAACTCGGACTTGGTGGCATACATCGGCGTCGCCGCGTGATAGAAATACCAGCCCGCCAGCAGCGTGGGCAGCCCCACGAAGAACGCCAGCCGCGCCAGCAGCAGCACCGTCTTGCGGCGACGGCGCAGCATGATGTCGCGCTGGATCTCGCTGATCTCGCGGTTGCGGCGCTCGGCCGGGCTCAACTCGGTCGCGGGCAGGGTGGTCTTCTTGGCCGGGACGGTCTGGGGCAGTTGCGGTTGCGCCTTGTCCTGGTCGGTGCGGGCGGGCACGCCGTCGCCGTCCTTCTGCGGCACCACCAGTTCCAGCATGTTGGACCGCTGGAACGGGTCGATGCCGCGCTGGCGCAAGAGCCGCACGGCGTCGAAATCCGAAGTCGCGGGCAGCCCGTGCTTCTGGGCCACCCGGCGGGCCATGCGCAATTGCCGGCCGGTGAGCCCCTCGCGCTTGATCGCGTCGATGTCGGTCTCGGCGGCGGTCTCGCGCGCCGAGGACACGGCCCCCTGCATGGCGTCCGGCCGCGAGGGGCCGGGCCGGGCGGCGCCGGTCTGCGCCGGCGCGCCCAGTTGCAATGGCCCCTTCGCATCGCCGGTGGAGCGGGCCTGCGCCTGGGCCTGCTGCGCCTGCGCGGCGGCGCGGGCGCGCTCCTGACGGGCGCGCAACTCGGCCGGGTCGGGTTG
>DOIS01000184.1 GCA_003511785.1 Paracoccaceae bacterium | reverse complement strand
ACGGTCGGGCGGTGGCCGATGGGGGCGCCCGTGACAGGGCGCGGCGCCCGGACGCCATGCGGCGGGTCGATGCGGGGCGGGGGCCCGGCAGGCTGGAGGGGCACGCGGGCTTGACCTCTTCTCCGGCGCGCCGCACAAACAGCCGCGCAACCAGACAGCGAGGCGCGCCGATGAGCTACGATCCCGAGAACATCTTTGCCAAGATCCTGCGCGACGAGATCCCGGCCACCAAGGTTTACGAGGATGGCCAGACGCTGGTTTTCATGGACATCATGCCGCGCGCCGACGGGCATTGCCTGGTGATCCCCAAGACCCCCTGCCGCAACCTTCTGGACGCGGGCGCCGATCAGTTGGCCTCGGTGATGCTGACCACGCAGCGCATGGCGCGCGCGGTGATGGCGGCGTTCGATGCGGGCGGCGTCACCATCCAGCAGTTCAACGAGGGCCCTGGCGGGCAGGAAGTGTTCCACCTGCATTTCCACGTGCTGCCGCGCCACGAGGGCGTGGCGCTGCGTCCGCCGGGGCAGATGGCTGAGGCCGAGGTGATCGCGGCCCATGCCGAGAAGATTCGCGCCGCGCTGGAGGATATCCCGCGCTGAGGCGCGGCTTCAGTCGCCGAAACACTCCTCGAAGCGGCGTCTGAGCGCCACGTCGAGATCGTCCATCGTCACCGGAAGCCCGAGATCCACAAGGCTGGTGACGCCGTGGTCGGTGATGCCACAGGGCACGATGCCCGAGAAATGCTCGAGATCCGGCTCGACGTTGATCGAGATGCCGTGGAAGCTCACCCAGCGGCGCAGGCGGATGCCGATGGCGGCGATCTTGTCCTCGGCCACCGCGCCCGATGCGGTGCGCGGTTTTTCCGGCCGCGCCACCCAGACGCCCACGCGCCCCTCGCGGATCTCGCCGGTGACGTTGAAATCGTCCAGCGTGGCGATCACCCAGTCTTCCAGCTGCTTGACGAAGGCGCGCACGTCGCGCCCGCGCCGGTTGAGGTCGAGCATCACGTAAACGACGCGCTGGCCCGGCCCGTGATAGGTGTATTGCCCGCCGCGCTTGCTGACATGGACGGGGAAGCGGTCGGGGTCGCGCAGGTCCTCGACCCGGGCGCTGGTCCCGGCGGTGTAGAGCGGCGGGTGTTCCAGCAGCCAGACGCATTCGCGCGCCTCGCCCCGCGCGATCGCCTCGGCGCGGGCCTCCATGACCGCCACGGCCTCGTCATAGGGGGTCAGCCCCGGGGTGATCTTCCAGTCGACCATGCGCCGGTGATTAGCCCGGTGCGGGCGCGGGGGGAAGAGGGAGAAAAACCGCGGCCTCTCCGCGCGATTTGCCCTTGAGGTGGCGCGGACCCTCGTCTATACGCGCTCGCACCAAGCCTAGGCGTGCGGTCGTGGCGGAATTGGTAGACGCGCAGCGTTGAGGTCGCTGTGGGGTAACACCCGTGGAAGTTCGAGTCTTCTCGACCGCACCATCTTTCCCGAAAGCCGGGCCGGCTCTCACGGCCCCAGCAGCGCCAGCCACATCCACACGCTCAGGATCGACGCACCGGTGGCGATGAGCACGGACGACGCCGCCACGCGTTTCGCGCGGCCATACATGTTGGCGAAGAGATAGGCGTTGAAGCCCGGCGCCATCGCCGCGTTCAGCACGCCCGAGCGGAACAGGTCCTGCGGCAGGCCGGTCGCGGTGCCGAAGCCCCAGACCAGCGCCGGGTGGATCAGCAGCGACACCGCGCAGACGAAAAGCACCGCGCGCAGGTCGCCCTCGGGGCGGTATTTCACCAGCACGCCGCCCAGCGCGAAAAGCGCCGCCGGAAGCGCCGCCTGCGCGATCAGCGCCAGCGCGTCGTCGGCCATGGCGGGCAGCGCCAGCCCACTGACGTTGAAGGCGAAGCCCAGCGCGATGCCGATGATGAGCGCGTTGCGCATCATCCCCGACAGCGCGGCGCGGGTGCTGGCCCAGCCGCCTTGCCCCCGGCCGCGGACGAACTCCATCACCGTGATGCCGATCACGTAGCAGAAGGGCGAGTGGAAGGCGATGATCGCGTAATTCCCGGTCAGCGCGTCCGGGCCATAGGCGCGTTCGGTGATCGACAGGCCCAGCAGCACCGAGTTCGAGAACAGGCAGCAGAAGCCTATGGCCACAGCCTATGGCCACGCAATCCTCCCAGTCGCGGCGAAACAGCCAGCGCGCGCCGAACAGGCCGAGCAGGAAGCAGATCAGCGCCCCGGCATAGAAGCTGGTCAGCAGGGCGGGGTCGAAACTGGCCGACAGGTCGAGGGTGGCGATGGCCCGGAACAGCAGGCAGGGAATGGCGAATTGCTGGGCGAAGCGGGTGATCGCGTCGATCTGCCCGTCGGTGAAAAAGCGCGTCCGCGTCGCGGCATAGCCCGCGCCGATCACCAGGAACACCGGCAGGATGACGTCGAGCAGCACCTGGATCATGGCGCGGCCCGGAGGCAGACGGTATGGGCGGGCGCGCTCAGCCCGCCACCGGATAGCGGATCACCATCCCGTCATGCGCTGGGGTGACGTGCTCGGGGGTGTCGCGCGCGACCGCGTCGTAATCCATGTCGATATGCATGTTGGTCAGCA
>DOIS01000370.1 GCA_003511785.1 Paracoccaceae bacterium | reverse complement strand
CCTATGGCGCGGCGCGTGCGCTGGGCCTAGCGCCGCGCCTGATCGAAGGCGCGCTGGCCAGCTATCCGGGCCTGCCGCATCGTAGCCAGGTGGTGGCGCAGTCGGGCGGAGTGACCTTCGTCAACGACAGCAAGGCCACCAACGTGGACAGCGCCGCCAAGGCGCTGGCGGCCTTCGACCGCATCCGCTGGATCTGCGGCGGGCTGGAGAAGGAGGGCGGTCTCTCCGCGCTGAACGGCGCCACGGGCACCGTGGTCAAGGCCTATGTGATCGGGCGCGAGGCGGCCGGCTTCGCCATGCAACTCGATGTCGAGGCCGAGATCTGCACCACCATGGCGGTCGCGGTCGACCGCGCCATGACCGAGGCCGAGCCGGGAGACACCGTATTGCTGGCCCCGGCGGCGGCCAGTTTCGACCAGTACGACAATTTCGAACAGCGCGGCGAGGATTTCGTGGCCGAGATCCGCGCGCGTCTCGACGTGGCGAGCTGAGGGCGGGGCAGGGGGGCTTTCCCCGTCGCGAAAAGGCGCTTCCTCGCCGCATCCGCCTGCAAGCGAAAGATGCAGCGGGTCGGGGCTGTTGCCCGGTGGCGCTTTGCGCTATGGCGCGACCGTGCCCTGGGCGGCATGTAAGGGGAGATGGGGATGGACGAGGAAATCCTGGTGACGGTCGAGGTCTCGGCGCCCCGGCGCTGGCTGGGCATCGCCATGCTGGCGGGGCTGGGCGCGCTGGTGATCTACGTGGCGCTCGCGGCGCCGCCCGAACCGGCCTGGCAGGCGTTTCTGGTCGTCACCGGGCTGGGTGCCCTCTGGATGGCCGAGAAGATGCGCCGGGCGACCGCGTCGCGACTGGAACTCACCCGCGAGGAACTGCGCGACAGCCTGCGCGGGCGCATCGTGGCGATCCGCGACCTGGAGCACATGGACCGGGGGTTCTTCGCGATGAAACCCTCGAACGGGTTCCTGTTGCGCGCGGCCGGGACCGGGACGCGGGCCTGGGCGCCGGGCCTGTGGTGGCGGCTGGGCCGACGCATCGGCGTGGGTGGCGTGACCGCCGCGGCGCAGACCAAGGCAATGTCGGAGGTGCTCGCCGCCCTGATGGCCGAGCGCCGCGCTCAGGACGACCAGGCCAGCTGAGGACCGAAGCGGGGCCGGGTGAAGACGAAATTGTCCAACCGCTTGTCCTCCATCCCCACGGCGAAGATCGGCACGAAGGTGTTGCTGGTCTCGACAAGGATGACCCGTTCGCCGTTGGACATGACCGGCAGTTTCGACTTGAGATCGCCCAGGTCATTGTTCGTCAGCGGGTCCGGCCCGCCGCGTGCGGCCGACCAGTCGCGGTAGTACTTGTCGTCGTCCTCGTCCCAGCGCACCACGGTGACACGCAGCGTCGTGGCCGAGTCCGCGCGCACGAGAAGTTTGTGCAGCGCGTACATGCTGTCGATGTAATCCGGCGTGATCGCTTGTGTCTCGCGCGAGAGCAGGTCGCTGATCGTGTAGGCCGCCTTCAGGTTGATGGCGCTCTGCCGGTAGCCGTCGAAGAACACGTAGCCCGCCATGAAGCTCCAGAACAGGATCGGCATCACCAGGACGAATTCCACGGTGATCGACCCGGACTGATCCCGGCCGAAGGTCGCCAGACGGGACCGGATGCGGCGCAAAACGCGAGGGGCTGTCAACAACATCACTGCGGCTCCTGCACGAAGGCGGAATTTGACACCAGGGCGAACTGACCCGCGCCGTCCTTGGTCATGCTCGCGCCGAGGCCCGTGGTTGGAAAGATCGGGTCGATCTTGGCGCAGGCGCGCAGGAACATCAGCTCGTTGCTGCGACCCTGGACGAAATCGCGCACGGGTTTCACGTCCTCGGACTGGTCGGTGCAATCGGGCGTTTCGGGCGGAGCGTTCCAGGCCCGCGGATCGACGCGCACCATCTCGAGCCTGAGGTTGTCCGAACAGTTGCGGATGAACCCGGCCCGGGTGCAGATCAGGTCCTTGATGTCGTCATGCTGGGGCGCCGTGCCCGTTCCCAGGCGAATATCGCGCACGGTCATGTCCATGGCGCGTTCCAGCATCCCGTGCTGCAAGGTGACATAGCCCAGTTCGATCGCCGACAGGAACAGGACCATCACCGCCGGAAAGGTCAGCGCGAATTCGATCGTAGAGTTGCCGTCCTCGTCGCGTCGGAAACGCCACAGACGGGAGCGGAGCGCGCGGGTCATTGGGTCAACCTCAGCAGCCGGATCGAGGAGGCGATGGCCGAGAAGGCGTCCGCAATCTCCAGGTTCTTCACGTCGAAGTAGTGGCTGTCGGAACTGGCACAGGCCTTGAGCAAGTTCTTGCCGGCAGAGGGCGCCTCGAACGCGATGGTGTAGACCAGGATGTTCTTTTCCTTCGCCGCGTCGCAGATCGCCTTGGTGCGGGTGTCCTTGGCGCCGCCGACCGAGCTGTACCAGTTCGACATCGAATTGCTGTAGCCGGGGATCGAGTCGAGCAATTCCTTGTCGACGTAATTCAGTGTCGTGCGCGCCCAGAGATCGGCATAGCTCAGCCGCACCGCGGTCCCCGGCTCGTCAGCGGAGGTGGTCGAGACCAGGCGGGTTTCTTCCCGAATGCACCAGAACCAGAAATACGCGACGCACACGGTCTCGTAGACCGCCCCCTCGGTGCTCCCGTTGCCATAGGGATAGTCGGCCCAGCTGCCATCCTTGTGCCGGTAATAGATGTCCTCCGAGCGGTCTCCGTCGCCGTCGCGGTCGTTCACATCCGCGCCGATATTGACCGAATAGGCCTCTTCCGCGTCGTTCCACCAGACATTGGATTGCGCGTCGCGGAAGCCGTCCTTGATGTAATACTGGTTGGTGTTCTGACCGTCGGTCATCAGGACGACAACCTTGAGCGTGGTGGGGTCGGTGTATTCTGCCGGGCGGTCGCTGAAGATGTCCGGCACCTTCTCGGCCGTCGCCAGGTTCTCGATCGCCGGCTGGATGCTGGGGTCGAGCAGGGCGACCCCCCATTTCATGCCCACGTCGATCGAGGTGTTCCCCTCGGCGTCGAAACTGTCGATGAAGGCCTTGAGCGCGGTCTTGTCATTCTGCATCACCACCGTCTGACGGTGGCCGGCATCCTTACAGACCGGGCGTCGCACCAGCCTCTGGGGGTCGGCCGTGCGTCCGTCATAGGACTGCCAGGGATCGAAATGCAAGGTGCGCTTGTAGGTTTCCGTCAGGCTCAGGCTGGGAACGTCGAAATCGCTCGCCTCGAAATTAATGCAGTGCGAATAGTCGTGTTCGTCCGTGACCGTCATCTCGTCCAGGAGATAGCCGGGCAGCGAGACCTGGGTGGCATAGGGCACGATCGACAGCGAGAGCTTTCCCTCCTCGGTGTTCGCCGACATGGTGTCGATGAAATCCTTGGCGGCGATCTTGAGGTTTGTCAGCCGGTTGTTGTAGTTCATCGAGCCAGACACGTCGAGCACCAGCGAAATCTCGATGCCGCCGATGCTCTCCTCGGCGGTGCTCGAGGCCGGCCCCTTCAGCGTGTCGACGCCGGTCATGTGCATGAACTGGGTGCGCACCGAGGATTCCGCCTCGGCGGTGACCCGGCGAAAGCCCAGCCCCTCTTTCGGCGTGACCTTGGTCGTGATGTGATCGAGCCCGGCCTTGGCCATGTAGTCATCGACCACGGCCTTGGCGTCCTTCGTCTGTTCGAGATCGGCGGCGGCGAGAACCGCGCGGTCCAGCGTGTATTGCAGTGCGCTGCGGTCGCGTTCGAACCGCATCAGGTCGATGCCGATCCCGGTCAACATCAGCATCAGCACGCAGGCATAGACACCCAGGATGATGAGATTGCCGTCCTCGTCGCGGATGAATCGGGTCACGGCCCCGCGCAGGGGGCCCTTGCGGGAGAACTCGTTGACCGGCAGTCGCGATCGCGTTGACATGGTTGCACCTCTCCTCACGCCACGGGCTGGAGTCCGGGCAGGCGTGGACCGATCCTTGATGCCTTGGAATATGGGCCGAATTGAGGCGAAAACCGTGCAGGAACCGGGTCTTTGTCCGGTATTTCAGGCGCAATTCCGACCTGTCGGGCCGGGCTGTTTCCGTCCGCCGCACAATGACCGGCCCGCCTGCGGTGGCGTCAGCCACAGGGGGCCGAATCGCCTCGTTGTCTCCGGGGCGGTGGCAGGAGGGGTCGAAAAATGGTTAAGAATGTCGCAGGTGTTAACCGACTCGTCACCCATCGGCGGGCAGAACGGACGGCGGCGGAGCAACGCCGCCGCGAACCCAGGGAGGAGACCGCATGATCCCCGGCAACGAACCGAGTTTCCGCGAAAGCGTCGATCTGATGTTCAATCACGCGGTGGCGCTGATGGACCTTCCGCCCGGCCTGGAAGAGAAGATCCGGGTCTGCAACGCCACCTACACCGTGCGCTTCGGGGTGCGGCTGCGCGGGCAGATCCACACCTTCACCGGCTATCGCTCGGTCCATTCCGAGCATATGGAGCCGGTGAAGGGCGGCATCCGGTATGCCGAGGCGGTTAACCAGGACGAGGTCGAGGCGCTGGCCGCGCTGATGACCTACAAATGCGCCCTGGTCGAGGCGCCGTTCGGCGGCTCCAAGGGCGGGCTGCGCATCGACCCGCGCCAGTATGACGAGCACGAGCTGGAACAGATCACCCGTCGCTTCGCCTATGAGTTGGCCAAGCGCGACCTGATCGACCCGGCCCAGAACGTGCCAGCCCCCGACATGGGCACGGGCGAGCGCGAGATGGCCTGGATCGCGGACCAGTATGCGCGGATGAACACCACCGACATCAACGCCCGCGCCTGCGTCACCGGCAAGCCGCTGAATGCCGGCGGCATCTCGGGTCGGGTCGAGGCCACCGGCCGCGGCGTGCAATACGCCCTGCGCGAGTTCTTCCGCGACACGCGCGACGTCGAGAAGGCCGGTCTGACGGGCAAGCTCGACGGCAAGCGGGTGATCGTGCAGGGGCTGGGCAATGTGGGCTACCATGCGGCCAAGTTCCTGTCCGAGGAGGACGGCGCGCGCATCACCGGCATCATCGAGCGGGACGGGGCCCTGTTCAATCCGCACGGGCTGGATGTCGAGGCGGTGCATCAATGGCTGGTCAAGCATGGCGGCGTCTCGGGCTTTCCCGACGCTACCCACAGCGCCGAGGGCGGCGCGGTGCTGGAAGAGGAGTGCGACATCCTCATCCCGGCCGCGCTGGAGGGGGTCATCAACCTCGGCAATGCCGCGCGGATCAAGGCCCCGCTGATCATCGAGGCCGCGAACGGCCCCGTCACGGCGGGCGCGGACGAGATCCTGCGCGACAAGGGCACGGTCATCATCCCCGACATGTATGCCAACGCCGGCGGGGTGACGGTGTCCTATTTCGAATGGGTCAAGAACCTTAGCCATATCCGCTTCGGCCGGATGCAGCGCCGGCAGGAGGAGGCACGCCACCAGCTGGTCATCGACGAACTGGAACGCTTCTCGGCAGATACCGGGATCGGTTGGACGCTGAGCCCGGATTTCAAGCAGAAATACCTGCGCGGCGCGGACGAGCTGGAACTGGTGCGCTCGGGGCTGGATGACACGATGCGCATCGCCTACCAGTCCATGCGCGAGGTCTGGCATGACCGCGCCGACGTGCTCGATCTGCGGACGGCGGCCTATCTGGTTTCCATCGACAAGGTGGCCAAGAGCTATCGCGCCAAGGGGCTGTGAAGGCCGGGCTGCGTGCAGGACATGGCCCGTCGCCCGCTCGTCTGCGCGCGAAGGCCCCCCGGCGATCCGGCTTTCTTCCGGCGGGCGTTGTGCTGGCTCTGTCGCAATAAGCAGAAGGAGACCGTCGATGCCGCGCCAATACCTCGCCTGTGCCGCCCTGTTGGCCGCTCTGGTGGTCCCGCCCTCGCGCAGGAGACGGGGCCTGCCGGCCCGCCGGTGGGCTGGACCAGCCAGGTGGACGGGTTGGCCCTCTGGCAGGGCGAGGCCGACCTGGACACCGGCGGCAGTTTCGAGGCCCGGCGGGTCTTCCTGCGCGGCGGCGGCATCTATCGCTTCGCCACCGGCAATTCGGTTGGTGTCTTCGCAAGCCTGGGCGAACTGCAATACGACTTCTCGGGGGTGGCGCCAGCGCCCTGGGGCGACATCCGCGACCTGCGCCTGTCGGTGCCGGTGAGGCTGCGACTGGACAGCGGCGCGTCGGTCTTCCTGGTGCCGTCGCTGCGCTACGACTACGAGGATGGCGCCAGCCAGTCCGATGGCGAAACTTATGGCGCGCTGGCCGGGATCACCTGGGAAGCCGGGCCGAACCTGACCATCGGCCCGGGATTCGGCGCCTTCACCGAGCTGGGGGCGGATGACGATTGGGACATCTTCCCGATCCTGCTGGTGGACTGGCGGATCAACGATCAATGGCGCCTGTCCACCGGCGATGCCATCGGCGCGACCCAAGGGCCGGGCCTGTCGCTGCGCTATCAGCACACCGACGACCTCAGCTTTGCGCTGGGCGCGCGCTACGAGAATGTCCGCTTCCGGCTGGACGGCACCGGTCCCGCGCCGGGCGGCGTGGGCGAGGACGAGGCCGTGCCGGTGGTCATCTCGATGCGCTACGAGCCCACGCCCTTCGCCAGCTTCACCGCCTATGCCGGCGCCGAGTTCGGCGGCAGCCTGACGCTGGAGAACGCCGCCGGTGCCGTGATCAGCCGCACCGATTACGACACCGCCCCCGTTGCCGGGCTGGCCTTCCGCCTGCGCTTCTAGGGCGACGTCGCGGGCAGACCGGAATCTGTCGAAAAGCGCGGGTGCGGCGCGGTCGGGCCTTGATACTCAAGGGACAACTTGGTTCAGTGGCCTGGGTACGCGAAAGGGCAGGGGATGCGGTTTTCGGGATGGAGAGTGCTCAAGGAGGGGCTGACCGGCAACACCGGCTGGACCCCGCACTGGCGCGACCCCGAGCCGAAGCCGGGCTATGACGCGATCATCATCGGCGGCGGCGGGCATGGGCTCTCCACCGCCTATTACCTGGCCCGCGAGCACGGGATCACCAATGTCGCGGTGCTGGAGAAGGGCTATATCGGCGGCGGCAACGTGGGGCGCAACACCACCATCGTGCGGGCCAACTACGTCCTGCCGGGCAATTCCGAGTTCTACTCGCATTCGCTCAAGCTCTGGGAGGGGCTTGAGCAGGACCTGAACTACAACGTGATGCATTCGCAGCGCGGGCTGATCAACCTGTTCCACTCCGACGGCCAGCGCGATGCCGCCGCCCGGCGCGGCAACGCGATGATCAACCAGGGCGACGACGCGATCCTGCTGGACCGCGCGGGCGTGCGGCGGCTCCTGCCCTATCTCGACCACGACAACGCGCGGTTCCCGGTCTACGGCGGGCTTTATCACAAGCGCGGCGGCACAGCGCGGCACGACGCGGTGGCCTGGGGCTATGCGCGCGGGGCGGATGCGCGCGGCGTGGACCTGATCCAGAATTGCGAGGTCACGGGCATCGACATCGCGGGCGGCCGCGTCACCGGCGTGCAGACCACGCGCGGGCCGTTCCGGGCGAAGAAAGTCGGTATCGTGGTGGCGGGCCGGTCCTCCCAGGTGGCGGCCATGGCGGGGATGCGCCTGCCGGTGGAAAGCCAGGTGTTGCAGGCCTTCGTCCCCGAGGGGCTCAAGCCGGTAATCGACCACGTGGTGACCTTCGGCATGGGGCATTTCTACATCAGCCAGTCCGACAAGGGCGGGCTGGTCTTCGGCGGCGACATCGACATGTATGCCTCCTATGCCGCGCGCGGCAACCTGCCCACGGCCGAGCATGTGATGGAGGCGGGCCTGACCTTGATGCCGATGATCGGCAAGGCCCGCGTGCTGCGCTCTTGGGGCGGGATCGTGGACATGACGCCCGACGGCTCTCCGATCATCGACCGCACCGGGACCGAGGGGCTCTATCTCAACTGCGGCTGGAACTATGGCGGGTTCAAGGCGGTGCCCGCCTCGGGCCATTGCTTTGCCCATCTCATGGCCACCGACCGGCCGCACGGGGCGGCGACGGGGTTCCGGCTGGACCGGTTCCGCACGGGACAGGGCATCATCGACGAGGAGGGGACCGGTGCGCAGCATAATCTGCACTAGGGCGCGCGGATCGGGCGCAGGGATCGGGGTATTTGTGACCAGAAAGAAGCAGGGGAGCGGCGCATGAGGATCGCCTGCCCGCTTTGCGGCGACCGGGATCGGCGCGAGTTCTATATCCAGGGCGCGGCGCTGGCCCGCCCGGCGCCGGAGGCGGGGGAGGACGCCTGGCAGGACTACGTCTATCTGCGTGATAACCCGGCCGGCGAGACGCGCGAGCTGTGGTATCACGAGGCCGGCTGCGGCGCCTGGCTGGTGGTCACCCGCGACACGGTGAGCCATGAGGTCCGGGCCGTGACGCTGGCCGAGCGGGGGCTGCCATGAGGGTCGCGGGCAAGGGGCTGATCGACCGGGGGCGCTCGGTCCCGTTCACCTTCGACGGGGTGCGCTATGCGGGCTGCGAGGGCGACACGCTGGCCTCGGCGCTGTTGGCCAATGACGTGCGGCTGGTGGGGCGGTCCTTCAAGTATCACCGCCCGCGCGGGGTGCTGACCGCCGGCAGCGAGGAGCCCAACGCCCTGGTCACCGTGGGCCGGGGTGCGCGGGCCACGCCCAACACCCGCGCCACGGTGCAGGAGCTTTACGAGGGGTTGCAGGCGCAGAGCCAGAACCGCTGGCCCTCGCTGGGCTTCGACCTGATGAGCGTGACCGACCTGGCGGCGCCCTTCCTCGGTGCGGGCTTCTACTACAAGAGCTTCATGTGGCCGCGCGCCTTCTGGGAGCGGGTCTATGAACCGCTGATCCGCCGTGCGGCGGGTCTGGGCGCGCTTTCGGGTGAGGCAGACCCGGACGCTTGCGAGCGCGCCTTCGCCTTCTGCGACCTTCTGGTGATCGGCGCGGGCCCGGCCGGGCTGATGGCCGCGCTGGTGGCGGGGCGCGCGGGCGCGGACGTGATCCTGGCCGACGAGGACTCTCGCCTCGGCGGGCGGCTCCTGGCCGAGGTGGAGGAGGTGGACGGCCAGCCGGGCCACGCCTGGGCGCAGGCCGCCTGGGACGAGTTGCAGGCCATGGAGAACGTGCGCCTGATGCCCCGCACCACCGTGATCGGTGCCTATGACGGCGGCACCTATGGCGCCCTGGAGCGGGTGGGCCACCATCTGGGCCAACGCCCCGACGCGCTGCCGCTGGAGTGCTTCTGGCGCATTGCGGCGAAACGCGCGGTGCTGGCCGCCGGCGCGATCGAACGGCCCGTGGGGTTTCGCAACAACGACCGCCCCGGCATCATGTGCGCGGGCGCGGTGCGCGCCTATCTCAACCGCTGGGGGGTCAGCCCGGGCCGCGCGGTCACGGTCTTTGCCAACAACGACGACGCGCATCGCACCGCGCGCGACTTGGTGGAGGCCGGTGTGCACGTGGCCGCGCTGATCGACAGCCGACCCGACGCGCCGCGCTCCGACGCGTTCCGGGTGATCCCGGGCGCGCAGGTCAGCGACAGCGCGGGCCGGCGCGGGCTGGAAAGCATCACCATCCGCTCGGTCGGCGGCGAGGAGAAGATGCAGACCGACTGCCTGGCCATGTCAGGCGGCTGGAACCCGAGCGTCCACCTGACCTGCCACATGAACGCCCGGCCCGAATGGCGGCGCGACATCGCCGGGTTCGTGCCCGCGCCCGGCGCGGTGCCGGGGCTGGCGGCGGCGGGGGCCTGCAACGGGGCCTTTTCCACTGCGGCCTGCCTGGCCGAAGGCGCTGCAGCGGCGCGGGCGGCGCTCAAGGCTTTGGGCCGGAGCACACCGGACCTGCCCATTCCCGAGGCCGGGGACGATCCCTATCGCATCGCGCCGCTCTGGGCTGTGCCGGGCCGCGGCCGCGCCTGGTTGGACTTTCAGAACGACGTGACCGTGAAGGACGTGAAACAGGCGGCCACCGAGAACTTCCGCTCGGTCGAGCACATGAAACGCTACACGACGCAGGGCATGGCCACCGACCAGGGCAAGAATTCCAACGTGGCGGCGCTGGCGGTGCTGGCCGACGTGACCGGCCGCACCATCCCCGAGACTGGCACGACGACCTTCCGCCCGCCCTATGTGCCGTTGTCCATCGCCGCGCTGGGCGCGGGCGCGCAGGGCAAGGGCTTCGCCCCCGAGCGCCTGACCGCCAGCCACGCGGCCAGCCGCGAGCGCGGCGCGCCGATGATCGAGGCGGGGTTGTGGTATCGGCCCAGCTATTTCCCCGACCCGGGCGAAAACCATTGGCGCCAGTCCTGCGACCGCGAGGTGCGCATGGTGCGCGAAAGCGTGGGTATCTGCGATGTCTCGACCCTGGGCAAGATCGACATCCAAGGGAGGGACGCGGGCGCGTTTCTCGACCTGGTCTATGCCAACCTGTTCTCGACGCTGAAGGTCGGGCGCGTGCGCTATGGGCTGATGCTGCGCGAGGACGGGTTCGTGATGGATGACGGCACAACCGCGCGGCTGGGCGAGACCCACTACGTGATGACCACCACCACCGCCGCCGCCGGGCAGGTGATGCGGCACCTGGAATTCGTGCAGCAATGCCTGGCGCCCGATCTCGACGTCTCCTTTGCCTCGGTGACCGAGCACTGGGCGCAATTCGCCATCGCCGGGCCGAAATCGCGCGAATTGTTGGGCACGCTGCTGGATGCGCCGCTCGATCCAAGGGACTGGCCCTTCATGGCCTGTGGCGAGGTCGAGGTGATGGGCGTAAAGGCCCGGCTCTTCCGCATCTCGTTCTCCGGCGAACACGCCTATGAACTGGCCGTGCCCGCGCGCTATGGCGACAGCCTGTTCCGCCTGCTGCTGGCGCGGGCCGAGGCGTTGGGCGGCGGGCCCTACGGGATGGAGGCGCTGAACGTGCTCAGGATCGAGAAGGGGTTCATCACCCATGCCGAGATCGACGGGCGAGTGACGGCCTTCGACCTGGGCATGGAGCGGATGGTCTCGGCGAAGAAGGACTGCATCGGCAAGACCCTCTCGCAGCGCCCCGGCCTGGTGGATGACGACCGGCCCCGGCTGGTGGGGTTGAAGCCGGTGGGCGCGGTCAAGCAGATCACCGTGGGCGCGCATCTCTTCGACCCCGAGGACCGGGCCGAACGGGTCTTCGACCAGGGCCATGTCACCTCGACCGCCTTTTCGCCGACGCTGGGCCATGTGATCGCGCTGGGCTTCCTGAAGGCGGGGCCCGAGCGGATCGGCGAGTGGGTCAAGGCGGTCGATCACCTGCGCGGGGTCGAGACGCTCTGCGAGGTCTGCGAGCCGGTGTTCTTCGACCCTGAGGGAGGGCGGATGCGTGAGTGAGCTGATCGCCAAGAGCCCCTGCGCGGGCCTGCTGCCGGCCGAGGCGGGCGGGCTGCGCCTGAGCGAGGCGGAGTTGGGCGCGCTGACCACGCTCGCGCCCTTCCGCGGCGCGGAAAAGGCCGCGACACGGGCGCTGAAGGCGGCGCACGGGTTGGCCTGGCCCGAACCGGGGCAGGCTACCGGCGAAGCGAACAAGCGGGCAATCTGGTTCGGCCGCGCGCATGTGCTTCTGGCCGGTCCTGCGCCCGACGCGTCCCTGGCCCGGCACGCCGCGCTTACCGACCAGTCGGACGGCTGGGCGGCGGTGCGCCTGGAAGGCGCGGGACTCGAGCACGCGCTGGCCCGGCTGGTGCCGATCGACACGCGCCCGGCCGCTCTTTCGCCGGGGCGCACCGCGCGCACCCAGCTGGGGCACATGACCGTGTCGCTCACCCGGCTGGAGGAACACGCGGTGTTGATCCTGGCGTTCCGCTCGATGGCGGCAACGTTGGTGCACGAACTCAAGACCGCGATGGAAGCTGTCGCCGCGCGCGGATAAACTCTCCCGAATCCCAAACCGATTCTGGAGGCCCCCCGTGATGATCCGTCCCGCCCTGATCGCCGCGCTTCTCGCCCTGCCCGTCGCCGCCCCCGCCGCCGAGGACAAGGAGACCTCCTGCGCCTTTCAGGGCCAGGTGATGGCCGCCGTGCGCCAGGCCCGGCTCGACCGGGTGCCGCAGGGCGACGTTCTGGACACCATCCTGGCCGCCGACCCGGCCTGGCCCGCGCAATACAACAACGCCATTCCGCAACTCACCGCCCATGTCTACGCGTTGAAGATGCGCGACGTGCGCCAGACCGACCTGGGCGCGCTCATGCAGCAGCAATGCCTGGCCAATTGGGACCAGATCCAGCAGATGCAGAAGCAGCTGAAGTCCGACTGACATGGCCCTGCCGCCCGGATTCCTGGACGAGTTGCGCAGCCGGATCAGCCTGTCCCAGGTGGTCGGGCGCAAGGTCACGTGGGACCAGCGCAAATCGAACCAGGGCCGCGGCGACATGTGGGCACCATGCCCGTTCCACCAGGAAAAGACCGCTTCCTTCCACGTCGATGATCGCAAGGGGTTCTATTACTGCTTCGGCTGCCACGCCAAGGGCGACGCGATCTCCTTCGTCAAGGACAGCGAGAACGTGGGCTTCATGGAGGCGGTGGAGATCCTGGCCCGCGAGGCCGGGATGCCTATGCCCGCCCGCGACCCCAAGGCGCAGGAAAAGGCCGACCGCAACAGCCTGCTGGCCGAGGTCATGGAGCAGGCGGTGCAGTTCTTCCGCCTGCAACTCAAGACCGGGGCAGGGGCCGAGGCCCGCGCCTATCTCGCCCGGCGCGGGCTCGACGAGGCCGCGCTCGAGCGTTGGGAGATCGGGTTCGCCCCGGACGGCTGGCAGGGGCTCTGGGATCACCTGCGCGGCAAGGGCGTGGCCGAGGATCTGATCCTCGAGGCCGGGCTGGCGCGGGCCTCGAACCGGGGCGGCAAGCCCTATGACACGTTCCGCAACCGCATCCAGTTCCCGATCCGCGACGGGCGCGGGCGGGCCATCGCCTTCGGCGGGCGGGCGATGTCGCCCGACGATCCGGCGAAATACCTCAACTCGCCCGAGACCCCGCTTTTCGACAAGAGCCGCACGCTCTTCAACGTGGGGCCGGCCCGCGTGGCCGCCGGCAAGGGCGCGCCGCTGATCGTGGCCGAGGGCTGCATGGACGTGATCGCGCTCTCGGAGGCGGGTTTCGGCGCGTCGGTCGCGCCTCTGGGCACCGCCGTGACCGAGCACCAGTTGCAGCTGCTCTGGCGCATCGCGCCCGAGCCCGTCGTGGCGCTCGACGGTGACAAGGCGGGGCTGGGGGCGGCGATGCGGCTGATGGACCTGGCGCTTCCGCTGCTGGAGGCGGGCCAATCCCTGCGCTTTGCCCTGATGCCCGAGGGGCAGGATCCCGACGACCTGTTGCGCGCCGAGGGGCCGGAGGCAGTGCGCGCCCGGCTCGAGCAGGCGGTGCCGATGGTGCAGCTGCTTTGGCAGCGCGAGACCGAAGGCAAGAGCTTCGACAGCCCCGAACGCCGTGCCGCGCTGGACAAGGCTTTGCGCGAGCGGATCAAGGCGATCCGCGACCAATCGATCCGCACCCATTACGGCCAGGCGCTCAAGGACCTGCGCTGGGAGCTGTTTCGCACCAGGCCCAAGGCCAAGGGCGGCCAGGCGCGCAGGCCCTGGGTGAAGGGTGCGCCCCCGCCGGCGGTGCCGATGCCCTCGACCAAGGCCAGCCCGCTGGTGTCTGGCGACGGGTCCGCGCAGGACTGGCTGCGCGAGGCGGTGATCCTGGTCACGGCGGTCTGCACCCCCGCCGTGGTGGACGAGTTCGAGACCGGGCTGGAACGCATGACCTGCTCGGACCCGCATCTCGACCGGCTGCGCGACCTGGTGCTGCGCCACCACCACGACGGGCCGGACCGGCTGCGCGCCGAGATCGACCGCGAATTGGGCCGCGACGCTCTTGAAAAGCTGACGCGGCACCGCCATGTGGCCATCAACCCGGCCCCGCGCGCGCCCGGAAACCTGGACCTGGCCCGGATGACCCTGGCCGAGGAACTGGCCAAGCTGGAGTCGCGGCGCGGGCTGACCGCCGAGGTGGCCGAGGCCGAAGAGGATCTGACCGGGGCCGCCGACGAGGCGGTGACCTGGCGGCTGAGCCAGGCGGCCGAGATGCGAAACCGTGCCGAGCGCAGCGAGACCGAGGATAAGGCCGAGTATGACACAGGCGACAACGGCGCCCGAATCAGTCGCCAGGAACGCGACGCCTTCGCCTCGCTGCTCGAGCGCATCAGCTACTCCAAGACGCGGCGATGAGGCGTTTTGATGAGGAAACACTAGGAGAATCGAGGTAAACGGGGTGACGAATCACTCGATCGCCCTAATGATTCGTCCTGATGCGAATCGCCCGGACCACCGCAGGAGCACCCATGGCCGCCAAGGACAACGACGACCGCAAGACCGAAGACCAGGAACCGGAAATCTCGCTCGACATGAGCCAGGCGGCGGTCAAGAAGATGATCGGCGAAGCCCGCGAGAAGGGCTATATCACCTACGACCAGCTGAACACCGTCCTGCCTCCCGACCAGGTCAGCTCCGAGCAGATCGAGGACGTGATGTCGATGCTCTCCGAGATGGGCATCAACATCATCGAGGACGAGGAGGCCGAGGAGGAGGAGAACAAGGGCTCGACCGAGGTCGCCACCACCGACCAGGCCCGCGACATCACCCTGGCCAGTTCCCAGACCGAGAAGCTCGACCGCACCGACGACCCGGTGCGCATGTATCTGCGCGAGATGGGCTCGGTCGAACTGCTCAGCCGCGAGGGCGAGATCGCCATCGCCAAGCGGATCGAGGCCGGGCGCAACACCATGATCGCGGGGCTCTGCGAAAGCCCGCTGACCTTCCAGGCGATCACCATCTGGCATGACGAACTGCTCTCCGAGGACATCCTCCTGCGCGACGTGATCGACCTCGAGACCACCTTCTCGGGCCAGCTCGGCGAGGAGAGCGAGGCGCCGGTGGTCGATCCCTCCGTGGTCCAGACCGAGAAAAAGGACGAGGAGAAGGGCCCCGAGCTCGACGCCGACGGCAACCCCATCGCGCGCGAGGAAGAGGATGACGAGGACGAGCAGCAGAACATGTCGCTCGCCGCGATGGAGGCCGCGCTCAAGGACCAGGTGCTGACCACGCTGGAACGCATTTCGTCCGACTACGCGCAGCTTTCCACGATGCAGGACAGCCGCATCTCGGCCACGCTGAACGAGGACGGCACCTTCTCCAAGGCCGACGAACAGACCTATCAGGCGCTGCGTGCCGAGATCGTGCATCTGGTCAACGGGCTGCATCTGCACAACAACCGCATCGAGGCGCTGATCGACCAGCTCTACGGCATCAACCGCCGGGTCATGTCCATCGACAGTTCCATGGTCAAGCTGGCCGACCAGGCCCGCATCAACCGCCGCGAGTTCGTCGAGGAATACCGCGGGCGCGAACTGGACCCCGGCTGGCTGACCGAGATGGCCGAGAAGCCCGGGCGCGGCTGGCAGGCCTTCGTCGAACGCTCGACCGGCAAGGTCGAGGAGCTTCGCGCCGAGATGGCCCAGGTGGGCCAGTATGTGGGTCTCGACATCTCCGAGTTCCGCCGCATCGTCCAGCAGGTCCAGAAGGGCGAGAAGGAGGCCCGCCAGGCCAAGAAGGAAATGGTTGAGGCCAACCTGCGCCTGGTGATCTCGATCGCCAAGAAATACACCAACCGGGGCCTGCAGTTCCTCGACCTCATCCAGGAAGGCAATATCGGCCTGATGAAGGCCGTGGACAAGTTCGAGTATCGCCGCGGCTACAAGTTCTCGACCTATGCCACCTGGTGGATCCGCCAGGCGATCACCCGCTCCATCGCCGACCAGGCGCGCACCATCCGCATCCCGGTGCACATGATCGAGACGATCAACAAGCTGGTGCGCACCGGCCGCCAGATGCTGCACGAGATCGGGCGCGAACCCACTCCCGAGGAGCTGGCCGAAAAGCTCCAGATGCCGCTCGAGAAGGTTCGCAAGGTGATGAAGATCGCCAAGGAGCCGATCAGCCTCGAAACGCCCATCGGGGACGAGGAAGACAGCCAGCTGGGCGATTTCATCGAGGACAAGAGCGCGGTCCTGCCGCTCGACTCGGCCATCCAGGAGAACCTGAAGGAAACCACCACGCGGGTGCTGGCCAGCCTCACCCCGCGCGAGGAACGTGTGCTGCGGATGCGCTTCGGCATCGGCATGAACACCGACCACACGCTCGAAGAGGTCGGCCAGCAGTTCAGCGTGACCCGCGAACGCATCCGCCAGATCGAGGCCAAGGCGCTGCGCAAGCTCAAGCATCCCTCGCGCTCGCGCAAGCTGCGGTCCTTCCTCGACCAGTGACGCGAACACGCCCGCCGAACCGGCGGGCGTTTTCTTTTGTGGTAACGGTGGACGGTCCCGCGCCGTTGTCCGTTTCGACAGGCTGACCGCACGGATCGCCGCGACACGCCCGAAACAAGGCTCAACCGGGTAAGCCAGCTATCTCGGCCGCGGAACGCCGGGGCAAGAGGCTGTCGAACAGGCCGACCCGACCCCTTCAACCCGCGCGGGATGATACGCGGACGCGCGATGGAGTCGGTGGCCTTCAAGGCAAACCTCTCCTGATCCGGATGCCGTTACCCGCCCGCGTTCGGGCGTCGGCGGGTATGGTCCGCCCGCTCATATTCCCGTGATGCTTGGCTTCCCCCTGCGCCGTGCTGTGCTAAACCTGTCAGAACAGGGGGCCCGAGACCGTCGGTGGCCCGATCAGAAAACAGGAGGCGCACCCATGACCGCATTCGCCAAGCGCGGCTGGCTTTTCCTCGCGCTAGCCGTGGCCGTACCCGGCGCGGCGGCGGCCTTTACCGCCTTCAACCGTCTCAACGTGAATCCGGTGGATGCCGCGACCTTCGAGGTGGTGGGCAAAGGCGCGACAAACGGCGCGGAATACTGGTGCGCCGCGGGTGATTTCGCGGACCGCACCCTGCGCGCGGGCTGGACCGATCGCATCTATATAGCGCGTGGCCGCGGACCCAGCGAGACCACCGGCCGCCGCTCGGCGGTGCAGTTCACGCTCTCGCCAGAGGCCGCAGGGATCGTCCCGGCCGAGCCGTCGCTGCGCCTCAACGCGTTGGAGGTGGGCGACAACATGTCGGTGCAGGCGGCCAAGGGCTATTGCCAGGTCCTGCCGTCGCGGCGGTTCTAGGCGGATGCGCGCCCGCTGTATCTTCCCCGCCACCGCTGCCCTGCTGGCGTTCGCGGCCCCCGCCGGTGCCTGGACCGCACGCAACGGCAACGAGGTCGTGGCGGTCCAGCCCCCCGCCTTCGAGGTGGTGCGCCGCCATGCCCGTTCCTCGGCGCAGGAGTTCTGGTGCAGCGCCGGGGATTACGCGACCCGGGTGCTGGGCGCGGCGGCCACGCAGAAGGTCTATCTCTGGCGCCCGGTGGGCGACAGCACCGTGGCGCCGGGGCGCACAGCCGTTCAATTCACCCTGTCCGCGCCACCGGGGGCGGATACCTCGACCGGCTACTCGCTGACGGTCAAGCGCGCGGGTGACAATCTCAGCGCCGGTTTCGCCCAGCAATACTGTTTCAAGTCGATCACCGATTTCTAGGATGGGCCCGATGCGCCGGACCTGTGCCATGGCTCTCATTCTCGGCCTCCTCCTGCCCAGCATGGCCCTGTCCTGGCGGGCCTGGAACCGGCACGAGGTCTTCCCCCTGGGCGGCGGCCTCTACGAGGTGCTGAGCGAACCCGGCTCGGGGCCCGCCGATTTCTGGTGCGGCATCGGGGATTATGCCCTGTCGCAGCTCGGCGTGGGGGCCACCGACCGGATCTATATCCATCGCGCGATCGGTGCCGCCGTGACCCGCCCCGGCCACCGCGCCGTGCAATTCGCCCTGGCCCCGCCGCCGGGCGCGGACCTCTCCACGCCGCTCACGCTCTCGGTCGAACGGGTGGGCGACAACCTCTCGGCCGGGTTCGCCCGGCAATACTGCTATGGCGGCCGGTTCGATCCGCTGGACCGCCGGTTCTGGAACTGAGGATTGAGCGCGCCCCGACGCCGTGGCAGCATCGCCCCATGCAGACCGAGTTCACCATCGCCACACGCGGCCCCGGCCTGACCGAGTTCACGCGCGAGGTCCGCGCCTGGCTGACGGGGCAGGGCGACGGGCTGCTCACCCTCTTCCTGCGCCACACCTCCTGTTCGCTGGTGATCCAGGAGAACGCCGACCCCGAGGTGCAGGACGACCTGGCCGAGTTTTTCGCCCGCCTGGTGCCGCCGGGCGACGCCCCCTCGATGGCCTGGATCCGCCATACCTACGAGGGTCCCGACGACATGCCCGCGCATATCAAGGCCGCGCTTCTGCCGGTGTCGCTCTCTATCCCTGTCGCGGGCGGCGTGCCGTGCCTGGGCACATGGCAGGGGATCTACCTCTTCGAGCACCGCAGCCGACCGCACACCCGCCGCGTCGCGGCGCATTTCGCCTGAGAGCGCGGGCAACTCCGTATCTTGCGGCTGCAAATCGACCCTACCCAAGACTTTGGCAAACCCCTATAGTTGTGGATAACCGCTGGCCAAAGGCCACAACAACAAGAGCAGACAACATGAAGGGGACCGGCTGATGCGCTGCCCGTTTTGCGGAAACATCGACACGCAGGTCAAGGACTCGCGGCCTGCCGAGGATCACGTGGCCATTCGCCGCCGCCGCCTCTGCCCGGCTTGCGGGGGCCGGTTCACCACCTATGAGCGGGTGCAGCTGCGCGATCTGGTGGTCATCAAGACCTCCGGCAAGCGTGAGGATTTCGACCGCGACAAGCTGGAGCGCTCGATCCGCATTTCGATGCAGAAACGCCCGATCGAGCCCGAGCGCATCGACCAGATGATTTCCGGCATCGTGCGACGGCTGGAAAGCATGGGCGAGA
>DOIS01000267.1 GCA_003511785.1 Paracoccaceae bacterium | reverse complement strand
TTCTTGGCAAAAATTCTTCGAAGAATTTTGCCGCCCCTGGTCAGGCGCCCGCGAACAGACGCTTGAACGCGCCGTATTGGCTGAGTCCCACGCCACCCAGCACCAGCGCCAGCGCGAGAAACAGCGAGGGCGGCAGCGCCTCGCCCAACACCAGGGCGCCCAGGATCACCGACCAGACCGGCACCTGGTAATTGGTCAGGCTCAGGAAGACCGGCCCGGCGCGGCGCGCCTCCGAGACCTGCAACAGCGCCATCAGCGCGGTCGAGACCAGGCCCAGCACCATGATGGCCGACGCGGTGGGCCAGTCGGGCCGGGGCGGGGCGCCCTCGACCAGCAGCGCCACCGGCAGCACCACCGCCGCCCCGATCATCATCAGACCCGCCGTGAGGCCCAGCCGGTCCACCTCGGGCAGGCGCCGGATCAGGATGCTGGTCAGCGCATAGCAGAAGGCCGCGCCCAGGCAGGCCAGCCGACCCAGCGTCTCCCAGTCGGCCCCGGTCGCCGCGAAGGCCCGGTCGCCCAGCAGAACCGCCACCCCGGCAAAGCCGATCCCGAAGCCCACCATCCGGCGCAGGCTCAGGCGCTCGCCCGGCACGAAGAGATGCGCCAGCGGCAGCACGATCAACGGCACGCTGGCCATGCTGACCCCGGCCAGCGCGCTGGGCACGTTCTGCTGGCCCCAGCTCAGCGCCATGAAGGGCAGGGCGGAATTGGTCACCCCGATCAGCGCCAGCATCGCCCAGCCCCGCGCGCCCGGCGCCTGCGCGAACAACCGGCCCCCGCGCAGCCGCCAGATCAGCCCCAGCGCCGCAGCCGCCACCAGAAGCCGCCCCTCGGCCAGCCGGAACGGGCCGACACCGCGCAGCGCGATCGCGACCAGCATGAAACTGCCGCCCCAGGTCAGGCCGAGCACGGCGACCATGGCCCAGTCGCGGCGGGTGATCTGCGGCTCCATGGGATGTCCTTCGCGGGCGGGCGGTTTTCGCCCCGCGCAACCGCCGTGACGACCAGGCCCGGCCGTCATCGGCGCAAAACCCTGCCGGGGGCATGGCCTCCTCAAGCCATGCCCCCGGCGGCTCCTCCCTTGGCGGGCCCGTCCTCCTCCGGCCGGGCCCGCGGGGTGTGGGAACGTTCAGGTCTTGGCTCAGTTCTTGGCCTTGTCCACCATCTTGCCCGCGCTGATCCAGGGCATCATGGCGCGCAGCTTCTCGCCCACTTCCTCGATCTGGTGGGCGTCGTTCATCCGCCGCGTGCCCTTGAAGAAGGGCTGGCCCACGGCGTTCTCGGTCATGAAGTCGCGCACGAACTTGCCCGACTGGATGTCGTGCAGGATTGCCTTCATCTCGGCCTTGGTGCGCTCATAGGGCAGCACGCGCGGGCCCGAGACATACTCGCCATACTCGGCGGTGTTCGAGATCGAGTAGTTCATGTTCGCGATGCCGCCCTCGTAGATCAGGTCCACGATCAGCTTCACCTCGTGCAGGCATTCGAAATAGGCCATTTCGGGCGCATAGCCCGCCTCGACCAGCGTCTCGAAGCCCATGCGGATCAGCTCGACCAGACCGCCGCAGAGCACCGCCTGCTCGCCGAAGAGATCGGTTTCGCATTCCTCGCGGAAATTGGTCTCGATGATGCCCGAGCGCCCCCCGCCGATGGCCGAGCAGTAGCTCAGGCCCAGTTCCAGCGCCTTGCCCGATGCGTCCTGATGCACGGCCACGAGGCAGGGCACGCCGCCGCCCTTGGTGTATTCGCCGCGCACGGTATGGCCGGGACCCTTGGGCGCCATCATGATGACATCGACGCCGGGCTTGGGCTCGATCAGGCCGAAATGCACGTTCAGCCCGTGGGCGAAGGCGATCGCCGCGCCGTCGCGCAGGTTGTCATGGACGTATTTCTTGTAGGTCTCGGCCTGCAGCTCGTCGGGCATGGTGAACATGATGAGATCGCACCAGGCCGCCGCCTCGGCGATGCCCATGACCTGAAGTCCCTCACCCTCGGCCTTGGCCGCGCTGGCCGAGCCCTCGCGAAGGGCGACGACGACGTTCTTGGCGCCTGAGTCGCGCAGGTTCAGCGCATGGGCGTGGCCCTGGCTGCCATAGCCCAGGATCGCCACCTTCTTGTCCTTGATCAGGTTGATGTCGCAATCGCGGTCGTAATACACGCGCATGATTTGTCCTTCCTAGATGCTGTTCGAGGGTGTTGTAGCGGGGCGGAAGGGCGGAAATCGAGGCGTTCGGGATTGAGAATCCGCCAAAATGGTGAAATATCATTCGGTAAAATATGAAATTGGCGAAAAATCCATGCTCGACGACATCGACCGCCGCATCCTGCGCCACTACCAGGCCGAGCCCAGCCTCACCACGGCCGAACTGGCCGAGCGCGCGCGCGTCACCGCCTCGACCTGTGTCCGGCGGCTGGAGAAGATGCAGACCGCCGGTATCCTGCGCGGGCAGGAGGCGGTGATCGACTGGGCGGCGCTGGGCTATGCGGTCGAGGTCTCGCTGCGCTTCACGCTCGACAAGACGCAGGCCCGCGCCTTCGACGAGTTCCTCGCTGCCGCCCGCGAGGTGCCGGAAGTGCTCGAGATCCAGACCTTCCTGGGCCGGGTCGATGTGCGGCTCTCGGTGATCGCGCGCGACATGGCCCATTACCAGCAACTCTACCGCGGCCGCATCCTGACCCTGCCGCATATCGCCGATATCGAGGCCCTGATGCATATCGCGCGGGTCAAGCGCGACGAGGTGCTGCCCGTATGACCGACCCTAGGACCGATCTCGACGCGCTCGACCTGAAGCTCCTGCGCGCGCTGGCCCGCGACGCCACGCAGAGCGCCAGCGCGCTCGGCCGCCGCTTCGGCCTGTCGCAGCCCGCCGCCTGGCGACGCATCCGGCGGCTGCACGAGATCGGCGCGATCAAGGGCCGGCGCCTGCGGCTCGACCGCGAGAAGCTGGGCTTCGGCGTCACCGTCTTTCTGGGCGTGAAACTGGCGCGCAAGGGCCAGGTGAGCCTCGAGGATTTCGAACGCGCGGTCTCCGCCATCCCCGAGGTTCAGACCGTCGAACATGTGCTGGGCCTCTACGACTACCGCCTGCGGGTGGTGGCCCGCGATCTGCCCGATTTCGAGCGCGTGCTGCGCCGGCGCATCATGACCCTGCCCGGCGCGGGCGAGGTCGAGGCCAACGTGCTCTTGTCGGAAGAACGCCGCACGGGACCGCTGGGCGGCGCTTGATGCCGCCCGGTCGCGCGCCTATTTCGCGCAGGTCGGTTTGGCGCGGAAAGGGGCCGAGATGGATTTCGTTCTGGTGATCGCGGGCCTGGCCGGTCTGATCGCGGGCGGCGACCTGCTGGTGAAGGGCGCCGTGGCGCTGGCCCGGCGGATGCGAATCTCGCCCATGGTGATCGGGCTGACGCTGGTGGGGTTCGGCACCTCGGCGCCGGAACTCGTCACCTCGCTCCAGGCCGCGGTCTCCGGGGCGCCGGGCATCGCCGTGGGCAACGTGGTGGGCAGCAACATCGCCAATGTCCTGCTGATCCTGGGTGTGGCCGCGCTGATCGCGCCGGTCGTGGTCACGCCGCAGGCGCTGCGCCGCGACGGGGCGGTGATGCTGGGCTCGGCGCTGGCGCTGGTGGCGCTGGCGCGCACCGGCTGGCGCGTGGGCCGGCGCGAGGGCGCGGCGCTGGCGCTGGCCTATGCCGCCTATACCGGCTGGCTGGTGGCGGGCGTGCTCTGAGCCTTTGCCATCGCCGGGCCGGGCGGCTATCAAACCGCGAATGAAGAAGGAGACCGCCCATGCCTGCGCTGCTTGATACCGTCGATCCCGACGGGCTCGAAGAATTCTCGGTGGTGTTCACCGACCGCTCGCTCAACCACATGTCGCTCACCTTCCAGAAGGTGATGCGCGACATCTCGGCCACGCTGCGCGCGGTCTACCACGCGCAGGGCGTGGCGGTGGTGCCCGGCGGCGGCACCTACGCCATGGAGGCGGTGGTGCGCCAGTTCGGGCGCGGGCAGCGCGCGCTGGTGGTGCGCAACGGCTGGTTCTCCTATCGCTGGAGCCAGATCATCGAGACCGGCGGCATCTGCGACGGCGCCACGGTGATGAAGGCGCGGCAGACCGGGAATGCCTCCCCCGCGCCCTTCGCCCCTGCGCCCATCGAGGAGGTGGTCGAGGCGATCCGCGCCGAGCGCCCGGCCATCGTCTTCGCCCCGCATGTCGAGACCTCGGCCGGGGTGATCCTGCCCGACGCCTATATCGCGGCGCTGGCCGAGGCGGCGCATGAGGTGGGCGCGCTCATGGTGCTCGACTGCATCGCCAGTGGCGCCGCCTGGGTGGACATGGAGGCCACCGGGGTGGACGTGCTGATCTCGGCCCCGCAGAAGGGCTGGTCGGCCTCGCCCTCGGCCGGTCTGGTGATGCTGTCGGCGCGCGCCGAGGCGCGCCTGGAGGAGACCGAGAGCGACAGTTTCGCCCTCAACCTCAAGACCTGGCGCGGGATCATGCGCGCCTACGAGGAGGGCGGGCACGCCTATCACGCGACCATGCCCACGGACGCGCTGCGCGGCTTCCGCGACACGATGGAGGAGATGCGCGAAACCGGCTTCGGCGCGCTGCGCGACGCGCAATGGCGCCTGGGCGAGGGGGTGCGCGCGATGCTGGCCGAGAAGGGCGTCGTGTCGGTCGCGGCCCCGGGCTTCGGCGCGCCCGGCGTGGTGGTCAGTTACACCGATGATCCCGAGATCCAGTCGGGCCGCAAATTCGCCGCCCACGGGATGCAGATTGCCGCCGGCGTGCCGCTCAGATGCGACGAGCCCGAGGGCTTCTCGACCTTCCGGCTGGGCCTGTTCGGGCTGGACAAGCTGGCCGATGTCGAAGGGACGCTCAAGCGGCTGCGCCGGGTGGTGGAGCGGGTGCTTTGATGGCGGGCGGGAAGGGGGGCCGCGGTATTTCCGACCGAGAAGAAGATGCGGAGGACGGCTTGGGCTCCTCGCCTCAGCGCACGCCCAGCCCCATTTGCATCAGCGTGCGCCGCACGGGCGCCAGCGAGTAGAGCGCGTTCAGCCCCAGCGCGCGGGCGTCGCGCAGGGGGCGCGCGCCCATCATCGAGGCACGGTTCAGAAGGTCGATGCCGCGCACCCGCAGGCGGATGTCGGTGATCCGCGCCCGGTGATAGGCATCCAGCATCGCCCGGTCTCCCAGCCCCTCGGGGCGCGCCTCGGCCAGGTCCAGCAGCGCGCGCAGATCGGCCAGCGACATGTTCAGCCCCTGCGCCCCGATGGGCGGCACCACATGCGCGGCCTCGGCGATCAGCGCCAGCCGCTCGCCCGAGAGCCGCTCGGCATGTTGGCTGATGATCGGCCAGAGCGTGCGGCGCGAGGCCAGGGTGAGCCGGCCGAGAATGCCGCAGGAGCGTTCATTCATCGCCGCCTCGAAGGCGGGGGTGTCGAGCGCGTTCAGCCGCAGCGCCTCGGGCCCGCGCTCCATCCAGACGATGGCCGAGGAGGGTTTGCCCTGGTAGTCGGGCAGCGGCACCAGGGTGAAGGGCCCGCCCGAGCGGTGGATCTCGGTCGAAACATTCTCGTGCGGCACCGGATGCGTGACCGCGAAGGCCAGCGCCTTCTGCCCGTAGCGGGTGGTGTGCTCCCCGATCCCGGCCGCCTCGCGCATGGGCGAGCCGCGCCCGTCGGCGGCCACCACCAGCCGCGCGGTGACGCGGGTGCCGTCGCTCAGCCCCACACGCGCCTCCGCCTCGCGGGTGAAGAGCGTGGTGGTGCCGGTGCCGGGGCGGAATTCGACATTGGGCATCTCTTCCAGCCGCCCCACCATCTCGCGGCGCAGGAGCCAGTTGGGCAGGTTCCAGCCGAAGGGGCGGTCCGAGATGTCGGCGGCGTCGAAATCGCGGGTGATGCGCGGCTCGGACCGTTCGCCGCCCGCGTCGATGATGCGCATGACCTGCAAGGGCGCGGCATGGGGGGCCAGCCGCTCCCACAGCCCGGTGCGCTCCAGGAGCCCCTGCGCCGGTTGCAGGAAGGCGGTGGTGCGCAGGTCCGAGCCCTCGGCGTCGCGCTCGGTCACGGGGGGCGTGGGATCGACGCAGATCACCTTGAACCCGGCGCTGCCGAAGGCGGCGGCCGCGGTCAGCCCGGCGATCCCGCCGCCGGAGACCAGAATATCGCAATCGCGGGTGGGAAGCGTCATGGGAGTGTCCTTCGGTACTTTATGCAGTATCTAGGGCGTAGGGGCGGGGGTTGCCAAGCGACAGGTTGTCCGGCCCCCCGCCCGCCGGGGCTCAGCCCCAGGTAAAGCGCAGGATCAGCGCGACCATCAGCGGCGTCAGCACCACCGCCGGCAGGTAGAGGCCGGGCAGGCCGAACAGGGCGACCGAGCCGCCCCGGAGCACGATCAGCAGCAGCGCGCCGGCCAGCATCCAAAGGGCGGCGCGGCCATCCTCGGCGGCTTGGTCGTGATCGTGGTGGTCGGGGCCGGGGCCTCGACGGTTTCATGCGGCGCAAAGCTGTCGGCGTGGGGTTCACGGGACATGGATTCTCCTGAGGTCTGGGTGTTCCGCCCGAATTTAAGAAGTCCGGCCCGGGATTGGGAGGTGCATTACGTCGCAGCCGACGCCGCGTCACCGCAGCCGCGCGAGAAACCCGGTCAGATCGTCGGTGTGGTGGTGGATGTGATCCGCTTCCGTCGCCTCGGGCGCCACATGCACCGTGCGCATCCCCATCGCGTGCGGCGCGGCGAGGTTGCGGGGGTCGTCCTCGAACATCGCGGCGCGGGCGGGCTCCACCCCGTCCAGCGCAAAGACCGTCTCGAAGGCGGCGCGCTCGGGCTTGGGGCGGAACTCGGCATGTTCCACGCCATAGACCGCGTCGAACACGCCTCCCAGGCCGCGCGCCTCGAGCACCCGTTCGGCATAGGGGCGCGAGCCGTTGGTATAGACGATGCGCCGCCCCGGCAGCGCGCCGATATGGTCGGCCAGCGCCGCGTCCACCTCCAGATGGTCGAGCGAGATGTCGTGCACCTCCGTGAGATAGGGGGTGGGATCGACGCCATGCTCGTGCATCAGCCCGGCAAGGGTGGTGCCGTAGAGTTGCCAGTAATGCAGCCGCAGCCGGTCGGCCTCGGGCTTCGGCACGCCGAGGCTGTCCATGACATAGCGAGTCATCCGCACCTCGATCTGGTCGAAGAGCCGCGCCTGCGGCGGGTAGAGCGTGTTGTCGAGATCGAAGACCCAGTGGGTCACGTGATCGAAGCGGTCCTTTACCATGCATGGGATGTAGGGTAGAGGGCCGGGCGAGGCAATGGCAGGCTTGATCCCGGCAGCGCGGCGCCTGTAGACATGTTCGGAGAACCGAAAGTGACCCGCGCCCATGGCCCCCAGCAAGCATTCGCCCTCCGACGCCTATTCGATGCTCCTCGAGGCGATCGACATGGGGGTGTTCAAGCCCGGCGACCGGCTGGTGGAAAGCGACCTGGCCGACCGGTTCGGGGTCTCGCGCACGCCGATCCGCGAGGCGTTGCAACGGCTCGAGACGCAGTCGTTGCTGGAGCGCGACGGGCGCTCGCTGATCGTGGCCTCGCTCGATCGCAACCAGATGGCCGAGCTCTACGTGGTGCGGCTCGAACTTGAGGGGCTGGCAGCAAAGCTGGCCGCGCGCCACGCCACCGAGGAGGAGATCGCGGTGCTGCGCGAGATGGTCGAGACCGATGACAGCCTGGTGAACGATCCCGCCGCGCTGGCCCGCGCCAACCGGCGCTTCCACGAGCAGATCCACCTCGCCTCGCACAACCGCTACCTGGTGCAGCAACTCGACCTGGTGCACCGGACCATGGCGCTGATGGCGACCACCTCGCTCGCCGCCGAAGGGCGCGGCGAGGTGGCGCAGGGCGAACATGCCGGGATCGTCGCGGCGATCGCCGCGCGCGACGAGGCGGCGGCCGAGGCGGCGCTCAAGGACCATATCTCCATCGCCTTCATGACCCGGCTCAAGCAGGACGCCGGGCGCCGCTAGCGGCTGTTTCGGATCGTTTTACGATCCGACCGGCTGGGGGGCTTCGCCCCGTCGCCCATCGGACTTGAACCGATGGCGCCACAACGGGCGACCCCCCGGGGGTATTTGCAGACCAGAAAGAAGCAGCAGCGCGGCCCGACCGGACGGCGTGGCGTCTGACGGTCGGCGACGCGGCGGCGCGCGCGATTGTGGCCGCAAGCCTCTTCCGCACGGGCGGGTTCGGCGCTATCTGACAGACATGCGCGCCGCCCTGATCCTGATGCTGCTCTGCCTGCCCCTGCCTGCGCGGGCGGACTGCGTCGTGCTGCTGCACGGGCTGGCCCGGACCGAGGCCTCGTTCCTGCTGATGGAGGAGGTGCTGGACAGGCGCGGCTATGACGTGGTGCGGCCGGGCTATCCCTCGACCGACCAGACCATCGCGGCCCTGGCCGAGCAGGTGATCCCGCAGGCGGTCGAGGCCTGTGGCGACCAGGTGGTGCATTTCGTCGCCCATTCCATGGGCGGCATCCTGATCCGTTACTGGTTCCGCACTCACCGCCCCGACCGGTTGGGCCGGGTGGTGATGCTGGGCCCGCCCAACCAGGGCAGCGAACTGGTCGACCGGCTGGGCGACTGGGAGGTGTTCGGCCTCCTGAACGGCCCGGCGGGGC
Organism: Paracoccaceae bacterium; assembly: GCA_003511785.1. GTDB lineage: Bacteria > Pseudomonadota > Alphaproteobacteria > Rhodobacterales > Rhodobacteraceae > UBA7951. The sequence goes on along the minus strand of DOIS01000267.1, from coordinate 6,182 downwards.
GCGAGCTGGGCACCGGGCCCGAGAGCGTGCCGCGCCGCCTGCCGCCTGTGGATTTCCCGGTCGGCGTGATCGCGGGCGACGTGTCGCTCAACCCGCTCTTCTCGTCGATGATCGAGGGGCCGGACGATGGCAAGGTCTCGGTCGTCTCCACCCAGGTCGAGGGGATGACCGACCATATCGTACTGCCGGTCACCCACACCTTCATGATGAACAACCCGCGCGTGATTGCCGAGGCGGTGCATTTCATCGAGCGCGGGTTCTTCGATCCGGGCATCAGCTGGATGGACTCGATCCTGGGCACCGGTGGCGCGGGGCTCGGGGCCGGGGCCAACCCGCAGACGCCCCCGGATCCGCCCGAGGACGCGGGGCGCGACGGCAACACTGGCGCCGGGTTCAGTGACGGGTTCCACGACGGGGGCCGCCGATGAGCCCGCCCGCGCTGAGCCTGCGCGGCGCTGCGGTGCTGCGGCCCGGTGCGGGGTTGGTGCCGGGCGATCTGCACCTGGCCGGGGGGCGCATCGTGGCCGACGCTCCCGGCGGGCGGGGGGTGGACCTCTCCGGGTTCTGGCTTCTGCCCGGCATCGTGGACCTGCATGGCGACGGGTTCGAGCGGCACCTGGCCCCGCGCCGGGGCGCAATGACCGAGATGGAGGAGGGCATCGTCGCCGCCGAGGCCGAGATCGCGGCGAACGGCATCACCACCGCCGTGATGGCCCAGTTCTGGAGCTGGGAGGGCGGGCTGCGCGGCCCGGAGTTCGCCCGCCGGATGCTGGCGGCACTGGACGCCGTGCGCGCCGGGCTGGCCACCGACCTGCTGGCGCAGCTGCGCTTCGAGACGCATCTGCTGGAGGATTACGAGGCGCTGCCCGAGGTGCTGGCCGAGCATACCGTGCGCTACCTGGTGTTCAACGACCACCTGCCGCATGACCGCCTGGCCCAGGGCCGCCGCCCGCCGCGCCTGACCGGGCAGGCGCTGAAAGCGGGGCGCAACCCCGAGGCGCATTTGGCCATGCTGCAAGGGCTGCACGCGCGCGGCCCGGAGGTGCCGGCGGCGCTGGATACGCTCTGTGCGCGACTGGCGGGCCAGGGGGTGCGGCTGGGCAGCCATGACGACGCCACGGCCGAGGCGCGCGCCGCTTGGCGGGCGCGCGGCGTGCGCATTGCCGAGTTTCCCGAGACCGTCGCGGCGGCCGAGGCGGCGCGGGCGGGCGGCGACGGGATCGTACTGGGTGCGCCCAACGCGGTGCGGGGCGGCTCGCACAAGGGCAATGCCAGCGCCATCGACCTGGTGGCGATGGGACTCTGCGACGCGCTGGCCTCGGACTACCACTATCCCAGCCCGCGCCGCGCGGCCCTGCTGCTGGCGCGGGCCGGGCTGTGCGACCTGGGCGCGGCCTGGGCGCTGGTCTCGGAGGGACCCGCGCGGCTCTTGGGCCTGACGGACCGGGGGTGGCTGGAGCCGGGGCTGCGCGCCGATCTCGTGGTTCTGGACCCGGAGACGGGACGGGTGGGCGCCACGCTCGCGGGCGGCCGGATCACCTATCTCTCGGGCGCGGTGGGGGCGCGGGTGCTGGCCGGGTGAGGCGCGGGGCGGGCGGCCCGGCCTTTGGCCTGCGAGGTGCGGTCCGGCCCGTGTGGCGCTGCCTGTGTGCGGCGGATGGGTATTTGTGAACCAGAAAGAAGCAGGGGCGCGGGAAGAGCGTCATCCGTTGTGCCCGCGCCGTGCGGGGTTTTTGCTCGGGCGAGACCGCCGCGTTCGGTCCGATCGGTTCAACCGTTCGGGAGCGCGGCGCACGCCGAACGCCACCAGGCGAGCCGCGCGCCTGCTCACCCCGCGCAAATCACCCGGTTCACGTGGCCCATCTTGCGACCGGGCCGGGTCTCAGCCTTGCCGTAAAGGTGCAGCGCCGTGTCCGAGGCGCGCGCCAAGTCCGGCACCCGGTCCATGTCGTCGCCGATCAGGTTCTCCATCACCACGTCGGCATGACGGCGCCCGTCGCCCAGCGGCCAGCCCGCCACGGCGCGGATATGCTGCTCGAACTGGTCCACGGTGCAGCCCTGCTGCGTCCAGTGGCCGGAATTGTGCACCCGCGGCGCGATCTCGTTGACGACCAGCCCCTGCGGCGTCACGAAGAGCTCGACCCCCATCACGCCCACATAATCCAGCGCGTTCAGAATGCGCGCGGCCAGCAGCACCGCGTCGCTGCGCTGGGCCGCGCTCAGGCGCGCGGGCACGGTGGTGCTGCGCAGGATGCCGTCCTCGTGCACGTTCTCGCCGGGATCGAAGGCGACCGTCTCGCCGCCGGGCCCGCGCGCGGCGATGACGGACACCTCGTGGCTGAACTCCACGAAGCCTTCGAGGATCGCCGGCGCGCCCTTCAACTCGGCCAGCGCCTCCTCGGCCGCCTCCGGGGCGTCGATCCGCACCTGCCCCTTGCCGTCATAGCCGAAGCGGCGGGTCTTGAGGATCGCCGGCGTGCCGATCTCCTCCAGCGCGGCGCTCAGCGCGTCCGCGTCGGGGATCTCGGCGAAGGGGGCGGTGTCGAGGCCCAACTCGCGCAGGAAGCGCTTCTCGGTCAGCCGGTCCTGGCTCACCCGCAGCGCCTCGCGCCCCGGGCGGATCGGGCGCGCGGCCTCCAGCCGGTCGAGCGCGGCGGTGGGGATGTTCTCGAACTCGTAGGTGATCACGTCCACGGCCTGGGCGAAGCGGTCGAGCGCCGCGTCGTCGTCATACTCGGCGCGCAGGTGGAAGTTCGACACGTGGCTCGCGGGGCAGTCGCCCGCGGGCTCCATCACGCAGGTCTTGAAGCCCAGCCGCGCGGCGGCGACGGCGAGCATCCGGCCCAGCTGGCCGCCGCCCAGGATGCCGATGGTGGCGCCGGGAGAGAGGGGGTCAGTCATCGCGCGGCTCCTCGGGGATCGACTCGGTGAGCGCCGCGCGCCAGCCGTCCAGCCGCCCGGCCAGACCGGTGTCGTGCAGCGCGAGGATCTGCGCGGCCAGAAGCCCCGCGTTCTTGGCTCCCGCCGCGCCGATCGCCATGGTGGCCACCGGGTAGCCGCGCGGCATCTGCAGGATGGAATAGAGCGAATCGACGCCCGAGAGCGCGCGCGTCTCGACCGGCACGCCGATCACCGGCAGCCGCGTCTTGGACGCCATCATCCCCGGCAGATGCGCCGCCCCGCCGGCACCGGCAATGATCACCTGCAAGCCACGCCCCACGGCCTCGCGCCCGTAGGACCAGAGCCGATCCGGCGTGCGATGGGCAGAGACGATGCGCGTCTCATACGCCACGCCCAACTCGTCCAGCACCAGGGCCGCCTCCTTCATGGTGGGCCAGTCCGACTGGCTGCCCATCACGATGCCCACGCGTATCTCGCTCATCTCCGCTCCCCGGCCCGGTGAAAGAAGCGCGCACTATAGCCGCCTCGCGCGCACCTGCAACACTCAGGCGATGATGTCGGGATAGAGCCGGTCCTCGATCACCGCGATCATGTCCTTGAGCCGCAGCTTCTCCTTCTTCAGCCGGCGCACCGTGAGCGGATCGGCGGTGCCCCGCTCCGACAGGGCGGTGATCGCCTCGTCGAGATCGCGGTGCTGGCGGCGAAAGACTTCGAGTTCGACCCTGAGCATCTCGTCGGTCTTCATCTCCAGGTCGGCGGGCAGGTTCATGGTGCGGCTCCGGCTTGCGGACTTCCATTCTACCCCTGCGCGCCCGCCGCGCCTAGCCCTTGTTTCAGCGACACATTCTCCCCATATTCGGACCAGTCCGGTCGCCGCAACGGGGCCGGGCGCACACGTCGCTTGATGAAGGGCGCAGACCCGTGACCAAACTGACCCTGGGCTCATACCCCAACCTTCTGGGCTTCGAACAGCTCGAGCGCCTGCTGGAGCGCAATGCGAAATCCGGCAATGACGGCTATCCTCCGTTCAACATCGAACAGACCTCGGACCAGTCCTGTCGCATCACGCTGGCCGTGGCGGGGTTCGCCGAGGACGAGCTGTCGATCACCGTCGAGGACCGCCAGCTGGTGATCTGCGGCCGCCAGCGCGACGACAGCGAGGACCGCGTGTTCCTGCATCGCGGCATCGCCGCGCGGCAGTTCCAGCGCAGCTTCGTGCTGGCCGACGGTGTGGAGGTTGGCGAGGCCGTGATGGAGAACGGCCTGCTGCATGTGGACCTGACCCGGCCCAAACCGGACAGCGTCGTTCAGAAGATCAGCATCAGGAAGGGGTAAGCCATGAACCAGCCATTCGAATTCGACCGCGAAGGTCGCAAGATCGTCTATATCAAGGCGGTGGAGGTGGCCGACCTGCCCGAAGAGGTCCGCGCCGAGGTGGACGGGCACGATCATCTCTATGCCGTGCACGACGTCGAGGGTCAGCAACTGGCCCTGGTGGCCGACCGCAAGCTGGCCTTCATTCTGGCGCGCCAGCACGACCTGGAGCCGGTGACGGTGCACTGAGCCGCGCCCTCGCCCCGCGCTTCGCAACCGGCGATGGCGGGGCGATACCGGCGGGTTTCGCCCGGCCTCGGCCGGGCGCAGACGACACCGCTCAGGTTCGCCGCGTCTTCATTCCGTTCAGGGCCTGGTCGGTGCGAACGCGTCGATTGTGGAACGCTGAAGACGCCTATCCGCTCCTAAGCGCAGACGGGAGGGATCGTTTCCCCGCCCCGTGGTTTTCCTCTTGCAAGATATACTTCGGGGGTCGCCGAGGTTTGCGCCGTCGCCATTGTCGCTCGGACCCATGGCGCGACAATTGGCAACTCCGAGCGGAAATTGGCGACGAGGGGCAGAGCCCCTCATCCCGTAATCGCGTGCGCCCGCAGGGCGCGCCGCCGGGTCACGTGTCGATCGAGCGCGCGATCAGTTCCTTCATGATCTCGTTGGTGCCGCCATAGATCATCTGCACCCGTGCGTCGGTATAGAGCCGCGAGATCGGGTATTCGGTCATGTAGCCGTACCCGCCGTGCAGCTGCACGCATTCGTGCATCACCTCGTTCTGGATCTGGCTGCCCCACCACTTCGCCATCGAGGCGGTGGCGGCGTCCAGCTTGCCCTCTTCCAGCCGCCCGATGCAGTCGTTGACGAAGCTGCGCAACACCTCGGCCTTGGTCTTGCATTCGGCCAGCTTGAACCGGGTGTTTTGGAAATCCATGATGCGGTTGCCGAAAGCCTTGCGCTCCTGGGTGTATTTCACCGTCTCGGCAATGGCATAGTCGATGCAGCCGAGTGCCGTGATGGCGATCAGCAGGCGCTCCCAGGGCAGCTGCTTCATCAGCTGGTAGAACCCCTGGCCCTCCTCGGGGCCGATCAGGTTGTCGGCGGGCACCTTGACGTCCTCGAAGAACAGCTCGGAGGTGTCGTTGCCCTTCATCCCCATCTTCTTGAGATTGGCGCCCCGGCGATAGCCCTCGGCGCCCTCGGTCTCGACCATGAGCAGCGACACGCCCTTGGCGCCCGCCTCCTTGTCGGTCTTGGCCACCACGATCACCAGGTCGGCGCTCTGCCCGTTGGTGATGAAGATCTTCGATCCGTTGATGACATAGCCGTTGCCATCCTTCTTTGCCGTGGTGCGCACGTTCTGCAGGTCCGACCCGGTGCCCGGCTCGGTCATGGCGATGGCGCCGACCTTCTCGCCCGAGACCAGCGCGGGCAGCCAGCGGGCCTTCTGCTCGTCGGTGCCATAGGCCACGAGGTAATGCATCACGATGGTCTGGATGCCATAGCCCCAGCCGACGTCGCCCACCGCGCCCTGTTCATAGAGCGTCACCGAATCGAAGCCGAAGCCGCCGCCGACCCCGCCATATTCCTCGGGGATCGACCCGCCCATGATCCCGGCCTCCCCGGCCTTGCGCCAGAAGGCGCGGTCCACCACGCCGTTCTCGATCCATGTCTCGGCGTTGGGAACCATCTCGTCCTGCAACAGACGCGAGACGGCGTCGGCAAACATGTGGTGCTCGTCCGTGACCCAGGACGCGGTGGGGGTGAACAGGCTCATGGGGACCTCCGGGCGCTGCGTGGCGATTTGCGCAGAGTAGAGCGGAGCGCAGGGCGCCGGTCAACGCGGGCGCGCGCGTGACGTTGCGGTGCGGGCAGCGTGCCGCCACGTCCCGCCGCGCCGCGCGCGGGGCGGCGCCCTCTTGCGCAAGCCGCGCGGGGCTAGGGCCTGTGGACATTCA
>DOIS01000358.1 GCA_003511785.1 Paracoccaceae bacterium | reverse complement strand
GTCCCGCCCCCAGGAGCCATAGCCCTTCTCCAGCCGAAGGCTCATCAGCGCGCGGCTGCCCACCGACCCTGCGCCCACCGCGCGCCCCGCCTCCAGAAGCGCCGCGTAGAGCCGGGCCTGGTCGGCTTCGGCGCAATGCAGTTCCCAGCCCAGGTCGCCGGTGAAGGAGACGCGCAGCGCCAGGCACTCGACGCCCGCCAGTTCAATGCGTTTCGAGCGCATGAACGGGAAATCCCCGGTCGCCAGCGAGGCATCGGTCAGCGGCTGCAACATCCCGCGGGCCAGCGGCCCGGCCACGTTGAAGCCGCAGACCGCCCGGGTCAGGCTCTGGAACCGGGTGCCCGGGGGCAGGGGCACCGCGTCGAAGAACCGCTTGTGATAGCGCTCGGCCATCCCCGAGCCGATCACCCGGAACTCCTCCTCCGCGACCCGCGTGACGGTGAAACCCCCGGCGATCCCGCCGCACACCAGGCCTGCCGGGTGAAGCCGCTGGTATCCTCGACCCCCGGCCTGTCGGCGAACCACAGCGGATGCTCCCAGCCCGCGTTCACCCCCACCACCGCGCCCATCTCCTTCCGGGTCTCGTAAACGGGCCGGGTGCGCACCGGGCGGCCCGCCGCGCGCTCCTCGTTGGGGAAATGGATGGCGAAGCGATGGGCATAGGCGTCGCGCACGCGGGCCTTGGTGAACGCCGCATCCGCCCAATCCCCGAACCGCGCCATGTCCCAGGCGAACATGTCGTACCGCATCTCGCCCTCGACGATCCAGTCGGCCACCATCAGCCCCATGCCGGCCGATTGGCTGAACCCTGGGATGATCCCGCAGCAGGTGAAATAGCCCGGTTTCTCCGGCACCGGCCCCAGCAGCACGTTGCCGTCGGGCGACCAGATCATCGGCCCGTTGATGACGCGCTTGATCCCCGCCGTGCCCGCCACCGGCACCCGGGCCATGGCGCGCATCACGTTCTCCTCGATCCGGTCGAGATCGTCGGGAAAGAGGTCATGGGCGAAATCCGCGGGCGTGCCATCCTCGGCCCAGAAGCGCATGTCGCGCTCATAGGCGCCGATCAACAGGCCCTTGCCCTCCTGGCGCAGATAGTATTCGCCGTCCCGGTCCGCGACCGACGGCAGCCGCCGGTCCAACGCGGCGATCTCGGCGATGGTCTCGGTCACGAAATACTGGTGCTCGGTGGGCTGCAAGGGCAGGGCGATCCCCGCCATCGCCGCCACCTCGCGCGCCCAGAGCCCGGCGGCGTTCACCACCCACTCCGTGCGGATGTCCCCCTTGGGCGTATGCACGATCCAGGTGCCGTCGCCCTGTGGCACGGTCGCCGTGACGGGGGTGAAGCGGTGGATCTCCGCCCCGCGCTGACGCGCGCCCACCGCATAGGCGTTGGTCACGCCCGACGGATCCACGTTGCCGCCGTCGGGCTCGAACATGATGAGCCGCACGCCGTCGAAATCCACCAGCGGGTGCAGGCGCTCGGCCTCATCCCGCGTGATCTCGTGGAAGTTCATCCCGTAGAGCTTCGCCTTGGCCGCCTGGAGGCGCAGCTGGTGCGCGCGCGCCTCGGTCTGCGCCAGATAGAGCGAGCCCGGCTGGAACACGCCGCAGCTCTGCCCGGTCTCCTCCTCCAGCGCCTTGTAGAGCCCCATCGTGTAATGTTGCAGCCGCGAGATATTGGCGCTGTCATGCAGCCCGTGGATATTGGCCGCCGCGTGCCAGGTCGAGCCGCTGGTCAGCTCGTCGCGCTCCAACAGCACCACGTCGCTCCAGCCCAGCCTGGTCAGGTGATAGAGGATCGAACACCCGATCACGCCCCCGCCGATCACCAGCGCCTGTGCCCGCTCGCGCATCTTGCTGCCCCGTAAACCTGCCTCGCGCCCAACCTGCGCGCCCGGTGCCCGCTTGACTTGCCGCAAAACGACATTTCCCGGCCCGCACCCGCCCCAAGCGCCGCCCGCGCGATCGCTCCGTGCCATCCGCACGCCGCATCGCGCCGGGCAAGCCCCGCGGCCCGGACCCCGAAGGCTTGTCGTGCCACCGCCCTGCTTCTTCTCGTGAGAAAAGACCGCGGGGGGAGGCCAAAGGCCGGGGGGCAGCGCCCCCCCTCCCACGCAGGCCCCTTGGCGCCGCGCTCACCCTTTCGCCAGCGCCTCGATCAACTCATCCTTGGTCATCGCCGAGCGCCCCTCGATCCCGCGCTCCTGCGCCATCTCGTAAAGCGCGTCCTTGCGCTTGTCCTCCAGCGCTGCGCGGCTGCCCTTCCCCCGGCCGTTCTCGTCGGTGGCACGGTCGATCGCGTCCAGCAACGCGCCCTTGTCCATCGAGCTGCGCCCCTCGATCTCCAGCTCGCGGGCGCGCTCGAGCAGCATCTCTTTTGTGGGACCGTCCTCGCGGATGCGGGCGGCCTTCTCGCGCACATCCTCGGGCTGATCGACGAACTGCCCCGAGCCGTTGCGCTTCTTCCGGGTCGAGCGGGCATACTCGTCCTCGGTCAGCACCATGCGCACCTTGCGCGGCAGATAGCGCTCGCCGGTGTCGCCCGATTCCGCGCCGGATTTGATGCCCCAGTCTTCCTCGGTCCAGTCGTGCCAATGGGTCTCGTCCTGGTCGGGGCCACTCTCGTCATAACCGCCGCCGCGCCGCTTGTACTCCTGCACCGCCACCCGCGCCTTGCGCGCCGACCACTGGCCGGGCTCTCCGCCCTTGGCGCTCCGGATGATCTCGTCCTTCACCTTCTCCCACAGTTTCGGGTCGGTCTTCTTCGCATCGCTCATCGGGCTCTCCCTGGTTGAGACCCCAACGCGCGAGCCGCGCCCGGGTTCACCGCCCGCCCGCGACATCTTCTGTCGCAATCCGGCATGCATCGCGGCCCACCACGCCCGCACCCTGCCCAAAACTGCGAGGGAGGGGCGCATGAAAACCACCGCACAGGTCGTCGTCATCGGGGGCGGGGTGGTCGGCGCCTCGGTGCTCTATCACCTGACGAAGCTCGGCTGGTCCGACGTACTGCTGCTGGAACGGTCCGAACTGACCAGCGGCAGCACCTGGCACGCGGCGGGCGGGTTCCACACGCTCAACGGCGATACCAACATGGCCGCGCTCCAGGGCTACACCATTCGGCTCTATAAGGAACTGGAGGAGATCACCGGCCTGTCCTGCGGGCTGCACCATGTGGGTGGCATCACGCTGGCCGACAACCGCGACCGGTTCGACATGCTGCTGGCCGAGCGTGCCAAGCATCGCTTCATGGGGCTGGAGACCGAGATCATCGGACCCGAAGAGATCGCGCGCATCGCACCCATCACGAATCTCGATGGGATCATCGGAGCGCTCTACGACCCGCTCGACGGGCATCTCGACCCCTCGGGCACGACACATGCCTATGCCAAGGCCGCCCGCATGGGCGGGGCCGAGATCGTCACGCATTGCAAGGTGGTCGAGACCAACCCGCGCCCCGACGGCAGCTGGGATGTCGTGACCGAGCAGGGCACCGTCCATGCCAAGCACGTGGTCAATGCGGGCGGGCTCTGGGCGCGCGAGGTGGCGGCCATGGCGGGGGTTTACCTGCCGCTGCACCCGATGGAGCACCAATATGTCGTGACCGAGCCGATTGCCGAGATTGACGCCCGCGAGACCGAGCATCCGCATGTCATGGACCCGGCCGGCGAGAGCTATCTGCGCCAGGAGGGGCGCGGGCTCTGCATCGGTTTCTACGAGCAGCCCTGCCGGCCCTGGGCGGTGGACGGAACGCCCTGGGAGTTCGGCCATGAGCTTTTGCCTGACGACTTCAACAAGATCGAACAAAGCATTGAATTTGCGTATAAGCGCTTCCCGGTTCTTGAGCGCGCGGGGGTCAAGTCGGTGATCCACGGCCCCTTCACCTTCGCCCCGGACGGCAACCCGCTGGTGGGCCCGGTGCCGGGCCTGCGCAACTACTGGGCCGCCTGCGGGGTCATGGCGGGGTTTTCCCAGGGCGGCGGCGTCGGGCTGACGCTGGCGCAATGGATGGTCGAGGGCGAGCCCGAGCGCGACGTCTTCGCCATGGACGTGGCGCGGTATGGGGACCGGGCCGGGCCGGGCTATATACGGCCCAAGGTGGTCGAGAACTATCAGAAGCGGTTCTCCGTGGCCTACCCGAACGAGGAGCTGCCCGCCGCGCGGCCGCTGCGCACGACGCCGATGTACGACATTTTCTCGGATATGGGCGCGGTCTGGGGCGCGCAGTTCGGGCTGGAAGTGGTCAACTATTTTGCCCAACCGGGCGAGCCGGGCTTCGAGACGCCCTCCTTCCGCCGCTCCGACGCCTTTGACGCCACAGGCCGCGAGGTGCGCGCCGTGCGCGAAGGCGTGGGCATCAACGAGGTGCAGAATTTCGGCAAGTTCCGCGTCACCGGCCCGCAGGCCCGCGTCTGGCTCGATCGGATCATGGCGGGCCGGGTGCCGGGGCCGGGGCGGGTGGCGCTGTCGCCGATGCTGTCGCCCAAGGGACGGCTTCTGGGGGATTTCACCATCACCTGCCTGGCCGAGGACCGGTTCCACCTGACCGCGTCCTACGGGGCGCAGGCGGCCCATCTGAGCTGGTTCCAGCAACATGAAGAACGCGGTGTAAGCATCGAAAATATCAGCGTTTTTCTTGCCGGATTCCAGATCGCCGGGCCGCGCGCGCGATCTTCTGGCTTCCTGCACGCGCGCGGACGCGAACGCCTTGCGGTTTCTGAATGCCGCCCCCATGACGCTGGGCATGACCGACTGCCTGGTGCAGCGGGTCAGCTATACCGGCGATCTGGGATACGAGATCTATTGCGACCCGATGGCCCAACGGCAGCTTTGGTGGACGTTGTGGCAGACCGGGCAGCCCATGGGGATCACGCCCTTCGGGATGCGGGCGATGATGTCGCTCCGGCTCGACAAGCTGTTCGGCTCGTGGATGGCCGAGTGTTCGCCGGATTACACCGTCGCCGAGACCGGCATGGATCGCTTCATTTCCTTTGAAAAAGGTGTTGATTTCATTGGACGATCCAAGGCCGAGCGTGAGCGCGCCGCGCCGCCCGGGCGCAGGCTCGCCACCTTCGTCGTGGAGGCAAACGACGCCGATGTGCACGGATACGAGCCGATCTGGCACGACGGCGCCGTGGCGGGGTTCTGCACCTCGGGCGGGCTCTCGCACTGGACCGGGCAGTCCATCGCCCTGGGGTTCCTGCCGCGCGAGCACATCCGCGACGGGTTGGCGGTCGAGATCGAGATCCTGGGCAAGAGGCGCCCCGCGCGTCTCATCACGCAGGCGCCCTTCGACGCCGATGGCGCGCGGATGCGCGGCTGAGCCGTGCGCGGCCTAGAACGGGCCGTTTTCCAGCACGCCATCGGCGCTCATCTGCGCATAGAGCAGCCCCTCGCGCAGCCCCCGGTCGGCGACTGACAAACGGTCGGTGGGCCAGCAGCGCAACAGCGCCTGAAGGATCGCCGCGCCCGACATGATGAGCGCCTGCCGGTCCTCGCCGATGCGCGGATCGCGGCGCCGCCCGGCGGGGCCGAGATCGAGATAGGAGCGGATCACCTTGTCGATCTGGTCCGAGGTCATGCGCAGCCCGTCCACCTTGGTCCTGTCATAGCGTTTCAGGCCCAGATGGCTGGCCGCCACCGTGGTCACGGTGCCCGAGGTGCCCACGATCTGGAACCGCTCGCGCGTCTGTTCGCCGTGATAGGGCGCGAATTCCGAGAGGTTCTCCTCGAAGAACCAGCTCATCAGGGCGAACCGCGCGGCGTCGTCCGAGACATCCGAGAACTGGTCGCGCAGCGTGGCCACGCCCAGCGGCACGCTGATCCAGTCCACCACCTTGGCTGCCGGGAACGGGCTTTCCGCCGGGTGGAACCCCGCGTGCAGCCGCATGATCGCGCGCGGCCGGTCGCGGCGCGGCACCGAGGAAATGTCGATCCAGACAAGCTCGGTCGAGCCGCCGCCGATATCGACGACCAGGAGCTGTTCGGTCTTGGTCGAGACCAGCGGCGCGCAGGAGATCACGGCAAGCCGGGCCTCCTCCTCGGGCTGGATGATCTCGAGCGTGAGCCCGGTCTCGCGCTGCACCTGGCGGATGAACTCGCGCGCATTCCGGGCCCGGCGGCAGGCTTCGGTCGCCACCAGCCGCATCCGGGTGACCTTGTTGCGCTTGATCTTCTGCTGACAGATGCGCAGCGCCTGGATCGTGCGCCCCATCGAGGCGCGCGACAGCCGTCCCGTGCGCTCCAGCCCCGAGCCGAGCTGCACGGATTTCGAGAAACTGTCCACCACATGGAACCCGCTGCCCTTGGGCTGGGCAATGAGCATGCGGCAACTGTTGGTGCCCAGATCCAGCGCGGCATAGAACGCGTCGGGATCGGGCGATTGCGGCGCAGGGCTTTCGACCGGCTTCGGGAACGCGCCCGCACCTTTGGGACGCTTGGGCGCCATGACTACACGCCCTCCGATTTCGAGTTGCCTTGATGATAGGCGGGCGGGGGCCGCGCCGCAAGCCTGCCGTTCCGTTGCACCGCGGAAGGTCGGGCCAGGCGCCGGTGGGCGAGGCTCCGGCAGCGGGGGTCGCAGAAACGGCCTGTTTTGTCGAAATCAGCCCCTGCCGCGCGGCGCCCATGGCCTAATCAGAAAAGGGAGAAGAGGAATCACCGATGCCGCAGGTCACCATCGTTTACTGGCGCGACATCCCGGCCCAGGTCATCGTCGGCAAGGGCCGGCGCGGGGCCAAGCGGCAGCTGCCCGAACGGTTCGAGCAGGCCATAGATCGGGCGGCGATGAAGGTGGGCGCGCAGGATACCGATGCCTATCTGGCCGAGTGGCGCAAGGCCGCGCCCTACGAGGTCGAGGGCGATCCGCAAGCGGTGGCCGAAGCCGAGGCGGCGCGTCTGGAAAGGGAATTCGATCAAGACCGCCTGAAGGCGCTGATCGGCAATGATGGCTGGGCATGAGCCCGAACAGGCTGTGGGAGGCCGCGATGGCTTTGTTGAACTTCAAGCGGCGCGAGGCGCCCGGGCCGACCCCGGCGGATGCGCGCGTCGAGGCCTTCCTGGAGGGCTGTTCCATCGAGGTGATGCCGCGCACCGCGGCACGGGTGGAGGATTTCCGCGCGCTGCTGCCCGAAGGCACACGCGTCTATATCGCCCATATCGACGGCACGCCGATCGAGGAGATGGTGGCCACCGCCGCGCGGCTGGCCCGCGACGGGTTCCAAGTGATGCCGCATTTCCCGGCGCGCAGCATCCCCGACCGTGCCACGCTGGATAACTGGATCGCCATGTACCGGTGCGAGGCCGGGGTGCGGCAGGGCCTGATCCTGGCGGGCGGCGTGTCCCAGCCGGCGGGGGAGCTCCACTGCTCGATGCAGCTGCTGGAGACGGGCCTCTTCGACCGCGCCGGCTTCACCCGGTTGCACGTGGCCGGCCACCCCTAGGGCAACCGCGACATCGACCCCGACGGCGGGATGAAGATCGTCTCGGAGGCTCTTGATTGGAAACAGAAATTCTCGGAACGCACCGATGCGCGCATGGCCATCGCCATGCAGTTCGCCTTCGAGGCGAAACCGATCATCGCCTGGGCCGAGGGGCTCAAGGCGCGGGGCATCGACCTGCCGATCCATATCGGCATCGCCGGGCCTGCGAAATTGCAGACGCTCATCAAGTTCGCCATCGCCTGCGGCGTCGGCCCCTCGCTGCGCGTCTTGCAGAAACGCGCGATGGACGTCACCAAGCTGATGCTGCCCTACGAGCCGACCGATGTCGTCGCCGAACTGGCCGCGCACAAGGCGGCCAACCCCGGTTTCAACATTGAGGCCGCGCATTTCTTCCCGCTGGGCGGGATCAAGACCAATGCCGAGTGGGCGATGCAGCACGGCGGCGCCGCCGCCGCGCCGGCCCGCGCCTCCTGACCCCTTCCGACCCCTGAAAGGCCGCACATGACCCGCACCATCGTCGAGAGCAAGACCAGAACCGCCATCATCGGCTTCGATCAGCCCTTCTGCGTGATCGGCGAGCGGATCAACCCCACCGGGCGCAAGAAGCTGGCCGCCGAGCTGGAGGCCGGCGATTTCTCGACCGTCGAGGCCGACGCGCTGGCGCAGGTCGCCGCGGGCGCCAGCGTGCTCGATATCAACGCGGGCGTGGTCTACAACTCGAACCCCAACCCCAACGAGACCGAGCCGCCCGTGATGCGGCGGATCATCGAGCTGGTGCAGGGGCTGGTGGACGTGCCGCTTTGCATCGACAGTTCCGTGCCGGGTGCGCTGGAGGCCGGGCTGGAAGTGGCGCATGGCCGGCCGCTGCTGAACTCGGTCACCGGGGAGGAGGAGCGGCTGGAGGCGATCCTGCCGCTGGTCAAGAAATACAACGTGCCGGTGGTGGCGATTTCCAACGACGACACCGGCATTTCCGAAGACC
>DOIS01000123.1 GCA_003511785.1 Paracoccaceae bacterium | reverse complement strand
AATACGGCAACGGCACCGCGATCTTCACCCGCGACGGGGACACGGCGCGCGATTTCGCCAACCGCGTGAACGTGGGCATGATCGGGATCAACGTGCCGATCCCGGTGCCGCTGGCCTATCATACCTTCGGCGGCTGGAAGAAATCGGCCTTCGGCGACCTCAACCAGCACGGACCCGACGCGTTCAAGTTCTATACCCGCACCAAGACCGTGACCTCGCGCTGGCCGTCCGGCCTCAAGGAGGGCGGCGAGTTCCATTTCAAGGCGATGGACTGATCGCGGACCGGGGGCGGCACAGGCCCGTCCCCCGGCTGTCTGACCGAAAAACGCCCCGGCAGGCCGACCTGCCGGGGCGTTCGCGTTTTCGGGTCGAACGATCACCAGGCCAGGGTCTGCATCCCCTCGCGGAACAGCCAGCCCTGCACCACGGGCCGGCTGCCCATGGTCACGCCGTCGATGTAGCCTTCCCGGGTCAACCCGGCCGCCTTCGAGCAGGCGCCGCACATGATGACGGTGCCACCATCCGCCATGAAGGCGCGCGGAGGCCTCTGCGACCGGATCGGCGGGGGATCGCTGACATTCGCGTGAGACGCCGGGGAACTCATATGCAGGATCTGGAAAATCTTGCCGGGCGCGGATAGATTGCGGAGGAGAAACATCAAGAACGCTTCATTGAGGGTCGTGCCCATGTCCAATCTCCGCCCCACCCGCCGCAGTCTTCTTCTCGGCGCCGCAGTCACGCTGGCCGCGCCCACCCTGCTGCGGGCGCAATCGACCGACGCCTTTCCGACGAACGAACCGGCGATCCGTGACCGCGTCCCGGTGCGGCGCAACACCTCGGCCTTCCAGATGCAGGACTGGCGCGACCATTTCGACCAGCTGGGCGTGGGCTGCCTGCTGGCCGACATTTCCAGCCGGGCGGTGCATTACTGGAGCGGCGATGGCCAAACCTATCGTCTCTACCCGTCCTCGGTGCCGCTCAGCGAAGAGCTGACCCGCCGCGGCTATAGCCGGATCGTGCGCAAGGCGCGCAACCCGGGCTGGACGCCCACCGCCTCGATGCGCGAGCGCGACCCGAGCCTGCCCACCCATGTCGAGGGCGGGCGCCCCGACAACCCGCTGGGCACGCGGGCGATGTATCTCGACTGGCCGGCCTACCTGGTGCATGGCACCCATGACACGCGCAAGATCGGGCGGCAAAGCTCCTCGGGCTGCATCGGGCTGTACAACCAGCATGTCGAGGAACTCTTCGAGCTGGTGCAGGTGGGCACGCAGGTGCGGCTGCTCTGAGCACGCGCCGCGTCAGTCGAGCGCGAAGCTCAGCCCGAAGGTCACCAGCGCATCGGCGCCCTGCCCGCCCCCGGGCAGGGCCTGCATGAACACGTTGCCATAGCGCGCCTGCACCCCGGCCAGGGGCACGATGTCGCCCGCGGCGTGATCGAACTGCTCGCCATTGCCGGGATACCAGGCCAGCGCGGCGAAGGCGTCCACCGACCAGGCGTCGCCAGCCAGCATTGGCAGGGCCACCGAGCCCACCGCCGACCCGTCGCCATAGCTGTTGCGGAAAACGCCCGCGCCGAGGTCGAGCCGCCCGGCCCAGGCCGCCCCCTCCCAGGTCAGGAACAGGCCCGGGTTGACCTCTTTGAAATCGCGCGCGGCGTTCACGTGATGCGAGCCCAACAGCACCGACAGCCGGTCGGGCCCGGCCTGTGCCGGGGCGCCGGGCCCGAGGGCCAGGGCGAAAAGCACTGCTGCGACCGCGGCATGGCGGCGCGGGAGGTCCGGCGTCATCATCTGCCTCGTGGGTTGTTGATCCATGCCTGTGCGACGACGCTAGCGCGGCTTCGCGGCCGAATTATGGCCGTGCCGCGCCCCCAGAGGGACGCGTCGGACGTTCAGGCGGGAACCCTCATCGCATCGCGGATCTGCCGGACCTGGTGAACCGCGGCCTCGGTGGTCAGGTGGTTGTCGCCCCCGCCCATCTGGCAGTCGGGCCGGGTCAGCATGTCCGGGCCCAGCGTTTCGCGCGGCTGCGGCAGGAAGGTCGCGCCGCGCCCGGTCCAGAATTCGGCGATCTCGGCCTCTGCCCGTTCCAGCGTCTCGACCTTGGGCGGCGTGCCGCGTGCGACCATCAGGCAGGTGGCCACGGCCACGGGTGCGTCGCTGACCGAGCGGATCGCCCGGAACAGGCGCAGGTTGTTGTTGCGCGTGAGCAGGTCCCGGGCCGCCGCCTCCCGGAAGCTGGCGCTCAGGGTCCGTTCCTTCAGCATCGCCAGGGCGACCGGGGGGGACTGGCCGCCGACAAGGACGAAAGCGTCGTAGCCGGTCAGATCGAGCGCGCGTTTCATGTTGCCCCGGCCCGGAAACCCGGTCAGCCGCTTGTTGTCGCGGTCCAGCCCGATCGCCGACAGGCCCAGCCCGTCGTTCAGGCCGTTGGGCACCGGGTAGCAGTCCCACTGCTCGGCCAGTTCGGGGAAATGGGCGCGCTGTGCGCTGAGGATCTTGGCGACGTGGGAGGTGCCGATGATGGCCAGTTTCATGTCGTTTACCCGAAGGCCTCCAGCATGGCTTCTTCGCAATGCAGGTCGTCCTGCGAGGGGCGGCGCGGCGCCCGCGTCTCGGTCACCAGCCCGAACTTGCGTTCCAGCGCGGTGAAGAAGGTCTCCATCACGAAGGCGACGCCGCGCGGATTGACGCTGCGCATGTTGGGTTCGAAGAACACGCCGCGGAAGGCGGGCGAGTTGATGATCTCGTAGGAGGGGAAATAGTCGGCGAAGGCGCGGTTGCGCGCGATCTCGCCCGCGACGGCGCGCAGGATCGACTTGCTTTCCATCGTGGCCGTCACCACGTGCTGGCCCGCGTTGGTGGCGGTCAGCGGCACCGGCGAGACGGTCAGCAGGAAACGCAGGTCGGGATTGACCGCGCGCATTGCCTGGATCGCCTGGGCCAGCGCCTGCCGGACCTGGTTGAAGCCCTGGTTGACGAAGCGGTGCCGGTCGGGGTCGAAGCTGCCCGCCACGGTGCCCGGGCACATCGGGTATTCATAGCCGTCGGCGTTGAACCAGCTTTCGGTCAGCCCGAGGGTGAACACGAAGATGTCGCTCTTCTCGATGCAGTCGCGGAAGGCGCGCAGGGTCACGTCCCTCAGCGCCAGCAGTTCCTCGGGCGAGGCGAAGCCGTCGGGCTCGA
>DOIS01000183.1 GCA_003511785.1 Paracoccaceae bacterium | reverse complement strand
CTGATCCGCACCCGGGCCGAAGCGATCACCGACCGGCTCGACATCCTGGTCGATAACGGGCTGACCGGGCTGGGGCTGGTGATCTGCCTGCTGTTCCTGTTCCTGAACGTGCGCACCGCCTTCTGGGTCGCCGCCGGCATCCCCGCGGCCATGTTCGCGGCCATCGCCATCATGTATGCCGCCGGCATCACGCTGAACATGATCTCGCTCTTCGGGCTGATCATCACGCTGGGCATCGTGGTGGATGACGCCATCGTGGTGGGCGAACATGCCGATCACCGCGCCCGGCGGTTGGGCGAACACCCGGTGGTCGCCGCCGAGACCGCCGCGCGGCGCATGGCGATGCCGGTCTTCGCCGCCTCGCTGACCACGATCATCGCGTTTTTCGGCCTCGTCGCCATCGGCGGGCGTTTCGGCGACCTGATCCGCGACATCCCCTTCACCGTGATCGCGGTGCTGGCCGCCTCATTGGTCGAATGCTTCCTGATCCTGCCCAACCACATGGCCCATGCCATCGCGCACTCGGCGAAACGGCACTGGTACGACTGGCCCAACAGGGTGGTCAACGCGGGCTTCCGCCGGGTGCGCGAGCACCTGTCACGCCCGCTCGTCGCGTTGGTGGTGCGCGCCCGCTACGTGGTGCTGGCGGGCTTCCTGGCGATCCTGGCGGGGCAGATGGCGCTGTTCATCCAGGGCGACGTGCAATGGCGCTTCTTCAACGCGCCCGAGCGCGGCTCGGTCACCGGCAATTTCGCCATGGCCGA
Source organism: Paracoccaceae bacterium (assembly GCA_003511785.1). Taxonomy (GTDB): domain Bacteria; phylum Pseudomonadota; class Alphaproteobacteria; order Rhodobacterales; family Rhodobacteraceae; genus UBA7951. The sequence goes on along the minus strand of DOIS01000183.1, from coordinate 1,999 downwards.
GGGCGCCACCCGCGCCGACACGCTGGCGATGATGCGCGAGATGCAGCGCGCCACCGAGGAACTGGGCCGGGAGTATGAGGAACGTTATGGCCGCAACCCGCTCGATTACGTCATGGCCGAGGTGGGCGGCAAAGCCGGGCGGGGCCTCTCGGGCACCGACACCAAGGATGCCGACCTTCTGGGCGGCATCTCGATCGAGCTGATCGACGCCGACCTGCGCCCCTATTCCAGCTTCGCCTTCGTGGGCGAGTTGCAGGACCGCGTGCGCCAGCACCCGCTGGCCGAGACCGTGAGCTTTCGCGGCTGGCGTTCGGGGCCGGGGGGCGACGCGCTCGACGTGCAGTTCTTCGGCGCCGAGGTGGACACGCTCAAGGCCGCCTCCGAGGATCTCAAGACCGCGTTGGCCCGCTTCCCCGAGGTCTCGGCGGTCGAGGACAACCTGGCCTATGACAAGGAAGAGCTGATCCTCGATCTGACCGCGCAAGGCCAGGCGCTGGGCTTCACCATCGACACGCTGGGCCGGGCGTTGCGCGCGCGCCTGGGCGGGATCGAGGCCGCGACCTACCCGCAGGGTCCGCGCAGCGCCGAGATCCGGGTGGAACTGCCCGAGGGCGAGTTGACCGCCGATTTCCTCGAACGCACCCTGATGCGGTCTCCGCAAGGCTTTTACGTCCCGCTCGCCGACATCGTCAGCGTCGAGCGGCGCACCGGCTTCTCCACAGTGCGGCGCGAGAACGGCGTGCGCCTGATCTCGGTCACCGACGACATTTCCGAAGACGACCCCGCCCGCGCCGAGGAGATCGGCCGCGCGCTGGAGGAGGAGATCCTGCTCGAGATCGCCAGCACGCGGCAGGTCGAGTGGCGCCTCTCGGGCCTCAGCGAACAGGAGGACGAGTTCCTCAATGACGCGCGCACCGGGTTGATCCTGTGCCTGACCGGCATCTATCTGGTGCTGGCCTGGATCTTCGCCTCCTGGACCCGGCCGCTGGTGGTGATGGCGATCATCCCCTTCGGGCTGGTGGGCACGATCTATGGCCACGCGCAATGGGACGTGCCGTTGAGCGTGTTCACGGTGGTGGGGCTTCTGGGCATGACCGGGATCATCATCAACGACTCGATCGTGCGGGTGACCACGATCGACGAATACGCCGCCGAACGCGGGCTCTTGCCCCCGATCGTCGAGGGGGCGGCGGACCGGCTGCGGCCGGTGATGCTGACCACCCTGACCACGGTGCTGGGCCTGGCGCCGTTGCTCTACGAGCAATCGCAACAGGCCCAGTTCCTCAAGCCCACGGTGATCACGCTGGTCTACGGGCTCGGCTTCGGCATGGTCATCGTGCTGCTCTGGTGCCGGCGCTGATCGCGGTGCAACGCGACGTCTCGCGCCCGCTGACGGCGCTGCGCCGGGCGAGCTCGGCGCGCGCGCGGGGCGTGACCTGGCCCGTGGCGCTGGCAACACCGCTGCTGGCGCTCTGGCTCGGCCTGACCATGCTCTGGCCCGCGCTCACCGGCGCGCTGCCCGCCCCCCTTGCCACGGCACTGCCCGAGGCGCTGGCGGCTGCGTCCCCCGCCGGTGCGGGGCTGGCGCTATTCCTGGCCGGTGCCCTGGGGCTCGTGCTGGCGGTCTACCTGCTCGCGGCGCTGGTCCTCGCCCTGTCCTCTCGCCGCCGCGCGCGCATGGGCTGACAGGGGGCACGTCCCGCCCTGCTTCTTTCGGGTTCGAAAATACCCCCGGCCGTCCGTTGCCCCAGGTCCACCGTCGGAGCGGCGGGCGACACTTCCCCACGGCGCCAGAATTTTCCAGAAATTCTGGCCAAAAATTTTCGCAAAATTTTTGGCCGGCCGCGCGGCTACTCCGCGGCCCGTTCGGCTCCGGCGTCGATGGCCTGGCGCAGCTTGGTCTCCAGCGCCCTCTGCTTGGCCGGGGAGTGGTATTTCAGCCCGAACATGTCCTTGACATAGAAACTGTCCACCGCCTGCTCGCCATAGGTCGCGATCA
>DOIS01000393.1 GCA_003511785.1 Paracoccaceae bacterium | reverse complement strand
GCATGAAGACCAAGCTGATGGCCGCGCGCGTCGCCACCGCCGCCGGCTGCGCCATGGCGATCACCGAAGGCTCTGCGCTCAACCCGCTGCGCGCGCTGGAAGAGGGCGCGCCCGCCACCTGGTTCACCGCCCAGATCGACCCGCAGGCGGCGCGCAAACGCTGGATCGCGGCGATGAAGGCGCGCGGCTCGCTCACCGTGGACGAAGGCGCGGCCCGCGCGCTGGCCGGCGGCAAGAGCCTGTTGCCCGCCGGTGTCACCACCGTGACAGGCGCCTTCGGGCGCGGCGATCCGGTGGCGATCCATGGCCCCGATGGCGCCAAGCTCGGCCAGGGTCTCGCGCGTTACACCGCCGCCGAGGCGACGGCGATCCGCGGCCGCCGCTCGGATGAAATCGGCGCGATCCTCGGCGCGCCTGGCCGCTCCGTCTTGATCCACCGCGACGATATGGCATTCTGACCGCCGCCCCCACGCAAGCCCAGCAAGGACCGCTCGCATGAAGGACCACGACAGCATCCCCGCCCTGATGGCCGAGATCGGCGCCCGCGCCCGGGCCACCGCGGCCGAACTCGCCTGCGCCTCGTCGGAGGCCAAGCGCGCCGCGCTCGAAGCGGCGGCGCAGGCGGTATGGGACGGTCGCGAGGCGATCCTGCTGGCCAACGAGCAGGACATGGCTTTTGGCCGCGACAAGGGGTTGAGCCCGGCCATGCTCGACCGGCTGATGCTGGACGAGGCGCGGATCGGGGCCATTGCCGAAGGGTTGCGCGCGGTGGCCGCCCAGGACGACCCGGTGGGCGCGGTGATCGCGGAGTGGGGCCGGCCCTCGGGCCTGCATATCAGCCGCGTGCGCACGCCGCTGGGCGTGGTCGGCGTGATCTATGAATCGCGCCCCAACGTGACCGCCGACGCGGGCGCGCTCTGCCTCAAGGCGGGCAACGCGGTGATCCTGCGCGGCGGGTCCGAGAGCTTTCACTCCTCGACCGCGCTCCATGCCTGCCTGGTCCAAGGCCTGCGCGCCGCGTCGCTGCCCGAGGACGCGATCCAGTTGGTGCCCACCCGAGACCGCGCAGCGGTGAGCGAGATGCTGGGCATGACCGAGTTCATCGACGTGATCGTGCCGCGCGGCGGCAAGGGATTGGTTGGCCTGGTGCAGCGCGAGGCGCGGGTGCCGGTCTTCGCCCATCTCGAGGGGATCGTGCATGTCTATCTCGACGCCGCCGCCGATCCGGAAAAGGCGCGGCGCGTGGTGCTGAACGCCAAGACCCGCCGCACCGGCATCTGCGGCGCCGCCGAATGCCTGCTGATCCACGAGAGCGTCAAGGACACGATCGGCCGCGACGTGATCGCTGCCTTGGTGGCGGCGGGCGTCGAGGTGCGCGTGGATGACGCCCTCGCCGGACTGCCCGGCACCGTGCCCGCCAGCGCCGAGGACTGGGGCCGCGAATATCTCGACAGCATCATCGCTGCGCGCGCGGTCCCCGATCTCGACGCCGCCATCGCCCATATCCGGCGCTACGGCTCGCAGCATACCGATTGCATCGTCACCGAGGACGACGCCGCCGCCGGGCGGTTCTTCCAGCGGCTCGACAGCGCGATCCTGATGCGCAACGCCTCGACCCAGTTCGCTGACGGGGGCGAGTTCGGCATGGGCGCCGAGATCGGCATCGCCACCGGCAAGATGCACGCGCGCGGCCCCGTTGGTGCCGAACAGCTCACCAGCTTCAAGTATCTGGTCACCGGCGACGGCACCACGCGGGACTGACGCGCGACCCGATCTCCCGCCGGCGCGACCGCTGCAAACGAGCCGTTCGGCTGAAGGGGCCGCCCATGGCCTCCGACCCCGGCGCGGGGGCCCGGCCGGGCGGTCCGCTCTGCTTTCCTCTTGCCCGAAATACTTCGGGGGTCGCCCTTTGGGCACCATTGGTGCAAGCCCAATGGACAACGAGGGGCAGAACCCCTCGCTATGCAACCTCTTCGCCCGGCGACACGGGCGAGAGACCCTCCGCGTTCAGAACCCGATCGCGATCTCCTCTGCCCCAGTGGCGACCGCCAGCGCGCGCGCCATGTCCCGCGCCACGACCGGCAAGAGCGCGAATTGCACCTGGGCCGGGGACAGGTCGGTATCCGGGCAGTCCGAGGCCAGCCGCGCCCAGAGCGCCTCATCCACCGCCAGTTTCTCGCCCCGCGCCGCCAGCCGCCAGGCGCCGTCCTCGCGCGTCACCATCACCGTGCCGCCCTGGGGCAAGGCACTCTCGCAGCACAGGATCGCGAGGAAGGCCAGCCGCACCTCGTCGCGCCGGCACGCGCCCTCGGGCCGCCAGTCCAGCCGCAATCGCCCGCCCCGCGTCATGTCCTGAAGGATCGCCACGATCTCGGCCCGGCCCAGCTGCTGGTCGCCGGCGGCGCCGAAGGCCACGCGGAAGAACCGGATGCGCGCGCCGGCATTGCCCGCGCTGTCGGCGATCAGGTCCAGTTCCGGCCCCTGCTCGGCCCCGGTCAGGTCCAGCAGTTCCAGCCCGTTGGCAATCGCCCCGATCGGGCTGATCAGGTCGTGGCAGATGCGCGACCCTATCAAGGCGGCGAGGTCTGCGTTACGTTGCTCCATGTCCCTCTCTCACTGCCGGTGCCTTCTATGACCGACGATTTCAACGCCATCCTCACCCCCGGCCTGCTGGTGCGCCACCCCGATCACCCCGAATGGGGGCAGGGGCAGGTGCAGTCCAATATCGGCGGCCGGATCACGGTGAATTTCCGCGAGGCCGGCAAGGTGGTGATCGACGGCGCGCGCGTCGCGCTCATCCCGGACTTTGATGACTGAGAAGGGTTTAGAAAAGGTTAACCGTTGCCGCACCCGGCCCCTGTTGCCATGACCGGCGCCGCTGGGCTATCAGTGCGCCAGACCGCCCCAACCGCCACCGCAGCCCAAGAGATCATGCCCGACACCGGGACGCCCTTCACCGTCAAGCTGGCCGAGACCGAGGCCGAACTGCGCGAAGCCCAGGCGCTGCGCTATGACGTGTTCGTGCGCGAACTGGGCGGGGGCGGGGCGCTGGTGGACCACGCGGCCGGGCTCGAACGCGACCGCTATGATCCGTTCTCCGACCACATGATCCTGCGCGACGAGGCGCGCGGCGCGGTGGTGGGCGTCTATCGCCTGATGCGCGACGACCAGGCCCGCGCCGCGGGGCAGTTCTATTCCGAGGACGAATACGGCCTCGCGCCCCTGCGGGAGAGCGGGCGGCGGCTCCTGGAACTGGGCCGGTCCTGCCTGCACCCGGACTATCGCGGCGGCACGGCGATGGTGCATCTGTGGTCGGCCCTGGCGGGCTACGTGGCCGAGCACGGCATCGAGATCCTGTTCGGCGTGGCCAGTTTCCACGGCACCGACCCGGCCGCGCTGGCGCAACCGCTCACCCTGCTGCACCGTCGCCACCTCGCGCCCCCCGACCTACGCGTGCGCGCGCGGGTGTTCCAGAGCATGGACCTTGTGCCCGACGACCGGCTCGACCGGCGCGCGGCGATGGTGCAGGTGCCGGCCTTGATCAAGGCCTACCTGCGTCTCGGCGGATATGTGGGCGAGGGGGCTTTCATCGACCATGCCTTCAACACCACCGATGTCTGCCTGGTGCTGGACACCGCGCGGATGAACGCGCGTCAGAGCCGGCTTTACACCGGGC
>DOIS01000063.1 GCA_003511785.1 Paracoccaceae bacterium | reverse complement strand
GGCTATGAAAACCTGATGAAGCTCAATTCCTGCCTCTACCTGCGCGAGGACGGCTCCCTGCCCCATGTCACGCCCGAAGAGGTCGAGCGCCATGCCGAGGGGCTGATCTGCCTCTCCGGCGGCCCCGACGGGCCCATCGGGCGGCTCTTGCGCGCGGGCCAGCGCGCGCCCGCCGAGGCGCTGCTGCGCCGGTTGGCGGCGGCCTTCCCCGACCGGCTCTATGTCGAGTTGCAGCGCCACCCCGGCGAGAACGGGTTGCCCGAGGCCGAACGCCTGTCCGAGCGCGGCCATGTCGAGATGGCCTATGCCATGGGCCTGCCGCTGGTGGCCACCAACGACGTCTATTTCCCCGACAGCAAGATGTACGAGGCGCATGACGCGCTCCTGTGCATCGCCGAGGGCGCTTACGTCGATCAGCAGGAAGAGCGCCGCCGCCTGACCCCGCAGCACTACTTCAAATCGCCGCAAGAGATGGTCACGCTCTTCGCCGACCTGCCCGAGGCGGTGGAGAACACCGTCGAGATCGCGAAGCGCTGCGCCTTCATGGCCTACAGGCGCGACCCGATCCTGCCGCGCTTCGCCGATGACGAGGTCGAGGAGCTGCGCCGCCAGGCCCAGGAGGGGCTCAAGGCGCGGCTTGCCGTGATCCCGCACGCCGCCCCGGTCGAGGACTACGAGAAACGGCTCGACTTCGAGCTGGGCATCATCGAGTCGATGGGGTTCCCGGGCTATTTTCTGATCGTGGCCGATTTCATCAAATGGGCCAAGGATCACGACATCCCGGTGGGCCCGGGTCGCGGCTCGGGCGCGGGGTCGCTGGTGGCCTATGCGCTGACCATCACCGACCTCGACCCGCTGCGCTATTCGCTTCTGTTCGAACGCTTCCTCAATCCCGAACGGGTCTCGATGCCGGATTTCGACATCGACTTCTGCATGGACCGCCGCGAGGAGGTGATCCGCTACGTGCAGGAGAAGTACGGCCACGACAAGGTCGGCCAGATCATCACCTTCGGCGCGCTTCTGTCCAAGGCGGCGGTGCGCGATATCGGGCGCGTGCTGCAAATGCCCTATGGCCAGGTCGACCGCCTGTCCAAGATGATCCCCGTCGAGGGCGTGAAACCCGTCAGCATCGAGAAGGCCCTGGCCGAAGAGCCGCGCCTGCGCGAGGAAGCCCGCAACGAGGAAGTGGTGGACCGCCTGCTGACCTACGGCCAGCAGGTCGAAGGGCTGCTGAGAAACGCCTCGACCCATGCCGCCGGCGTGGTGATCGGCGACCGGCCGCTGGACGAGCTGGTGCCGCTCTACCGCGACCCGCGCTCGGACATGCCGGCCACGCAGTTCAACATGAAGTGGGTAGAGCAGGCCGGGCTGGTGAAGTTCGACTTCCTCGGCCTCAAGACGCTGACCGTGATCCAGAACGCGGTGGACCTGATCAAGAAGACAGGCCGCCACCTTCATATCGCCGCCGACGGCGCGCAGCTTTACGACCCGCCCGAGGGCGCGGTGGACGAGATCGGGGCGATCCCGCTCGACGACGAAAAGACCTATAAACTCTACGCCCGCGCCAAGACCGTGGCCGTGTTCCAGGTGGAAAGCTCGGGCATGATGGACGCGCTGAAACGGATGCGCCCGACCTGCATCGAGGACATCGTGGCGCTGGTGGCGCTCTACCGTCCCGGCCCGATGGAGAACATCCCCACCTATTGCGAGGTCAAGAACGGCAAGAAGGAACGCGCCTCGGTCCATCCGCTGATCGACCACATTCTGGAAGAGACGCAGGGCATCATCGTCTACCAGGAACAGGTGATGCAGATCGCGCAGGAAATGGCGGGCTACAGCCTCGGTGGCGCCGACCTCTTGCGCCGCGCGATGGGCAAGAAGATCGCCGAGGAGATGGCCAAGGAGCGCCCCAAGTTCGAGAAGGGCGCGACCGAGAACGGCGTCAGCCCGGAAAAGGCGCGCGAGGTTTTCGACCTTCTGGAGAAATTCGCCAATTACGGCTTCAACAAGTCGCACGCGGCGGCCTATGCCGTGGTCAGCTACCAGACCGCCTGGCTCAAGGCGAACCACCCGGTCGAGTTCATGGCCGGGGTGATGAATTGCGACATCCACCTCACCGACAAGCTGGCGGTCTATTTCGAAGAGGTCCGCAAGGGGCTGAACCTGCCCTGGGTGCCGCCCTGCGTGAACCGCTCACAGGCCAGCTTCGACGTGGTCGAGGGCGAACTGGTCTATGCCCTGGGCGCGCTCAAGAACGTTGGGCTCGACGCCATGCGGCTGATCACCGAGGCCCGCCGGCCCGATGGCCGTGAAACCCCCTTCGTCACCATCTTCGACTTCGCCCGCCGCGTCGATCTCAAGCGGGTGGGCAAGCGCTCGCTGGAGATGCTGGCCCGCGCCGGCGCCTTCGACGTGCTCGACCCCAACCGCCGCCGCATCTTCGAGAGCCTGGATGCGCTGGTGGCCTATTCCGCCGCGATCCACGAGCAACGCGCCTCGGCGCAGGTCTCGCTTTTCGGCGAGGCGGGCGACGACCTGCCCGAGCCGCGCCTGGCCCATGTGCCCGACTGGCTCCCCGCCGAGCGGCTGGGCGAGGAGTTCAAGGCGGTGGGCTTCTACCTTTCCGGCCACCCGCTCGACGACTACATGCCGGGGCTCAAGCGCAATGGCGTGATGACCCTGGAAGAGGTCACGCGCCGGGCCGAGGACGCGCCGGTTCTGGCCAAGCTGGCGGGCGTGGTGGCCGGCCGGCAGGAGCGCAAGTCGGCGCGCGGCAACCGCTTTGCCTTCGCCCAGCTGTCCGACCCGACCGGCGCCTACGAGGTGACGTTGTTCTCGGACACGCTGGAGACGGCGCGCGAGCATCTCGAGACCGGCTCGAAGGTCGTGGTCACGGTCGAGGCGACGATGGAGGCCGAGCAGCTGAAACTGCTGGGCCGGTCGGTGGCGCCGGCGGACGTGGCGGTGACCGATGGCGGCGCGGCGCCGGGCCTGCGCGTCTTCGTCGAGGCGCCGGGCGCGGTCGGCTCGGTGGCCGAGGTGCTGGAGACCGCCGCCAAGGCGGCGGCGCGCAGCGCGCGCGGGCCGGTGGTGTTCTGCCTGATGGACCCGGACCTGCCCGGCGAGGTCGAACTCGAGGCCGGGCGCGACTTCGCGCTGAACCCGCAGATCAAGAGCGCATTGCGCAGCCTCGACGGGGTGATGGCGGTCGAGGAATTCTGACCGGACGCGCGCCCCGGCCGCCGCGCCGGGGTATTTATCAACCCGAAAGAAGCAGCGAGGCGGTGACCGGCCCGTCCCGGCGCGACACATTCCGAAAATAATACGTTTCGCATGCGAAACATTCCTCTGGAGGCCATTGAAATCGCTCGATTGTCGACCCCGGTGTTGCGCCTTTCCCGTGCGGGCGCGCGGCGACAGCGCACCGGCCCAGGCCGCCCCACCTGCTTCTTCTCTTTCAAAAACACCTCCCCCCGGAGGGTCGGCTTTCCACAGGAAAGCCGATCGGGGCGACGCGCGCCGCTCAGTAATGCGGCGGGCGCTCGTCGCCCAGCATCACGCCGCCCGAGCCCTCGGCCTGCCGCTCCGCCTCGCGGCTCATCAACAGCGCCACGCGCCGGTCCAGCCGCGCGATCTCGTCCTGCTGGCGGGCGACCACGTCGCTCAATTCGTCCAGGCTGCGGATCAGGTGGGCGATGCGTTCTTCCAGTTCGCGCATGGCGGGGCTCCCTCGTTGCTGCCCTGCAGATAAGCCCGCAACGTCACCCTGCCAAGCGGCTTGCCGCGCAGCGCGCCCGCCGGGCAGTCTCTGGGCGGGAGGACCAGACCATGACCGTTCACATCGACCGCGACGGCGACATCACCACCGTCACCATCGACCGCCCACGCCACCGCAACGCGGTGGACCCGGAAACGGCGCGCGCGCTTTACGACGCCTTTCTGGGCTTCGAGGCGGATTCGCAGCAGTCCGTCGCCGTGCTGACCGGCGCGGGCAGGGCCTTCTGCGCGGGCTTCGATCTCAAATCCGCGGGCAGCGGCGCGGCGGACGACTGGATCGCCGGGCTGGACATCCCCGAGGACTGGCACGACCCGATGTCCGAGCCGCGCCCCGGCCCCATGGGACCGTCCCGCCTGATGCTCACCAAGCCTGTCATCGCCGCGATCGAGGGCCCGGCGGTGGCCGGCGGGTTGGAACTGGCCGCCTGGTGCAACATGCGGGTGATGGCCGAGGGTGCCCTGGCCGGCGTCTATTGCCGCCGCTGGGGGGTGCCGCTGATCGACGGCGGCACGGTGCGCCTGCCGCGCCTGCTGGGCCAGGGGCGGGCCAACGACCTGATCCTGACCGGGCGCGGGGTGGACAGCGTCGAGGCCGCGCAAATCGGGCTGGCCGACCGCAGCTGCCCGCCCGTCGCGGCCCTGGAAACGGCGCAGGCCCTGGCCCACGACCTCGCGCGCTTTCCCCAGGCCTGCCTGCGCGCCGATCACCTCTCGGCCCGGATACCGCCCGCGGCCCTGGCCAAAGCGCTGCGTCGCGAGTGGCGCTCGGCCCGCGCCTTCGCCGCCGAGGGGCGAGCGGGCGCGGCCCGTTTCGCCGCCGGACGCGGGCGTGGCGGGGATTTCGACGCGATCTGAGCCGGGGCTTAGTGCCCGCCGGAAAAGACCAGCGTGGTGACCGGCAAGAGCAGCATCCGCAGCCGCAGCCCCGCCGCATGGACCACGCCCACCGTGTCCACCACATGCAGGAAAACCCGCCGCGCGCCGCTCATGCCCGGCTCCTGCAACTCGGCATGGTGGCTGGAATAGGCGTTGGCCACGCAGTTGCTGCCCGGCGGCAGCGCGTCCAGCCCGCCGGGATAGAGCGGCTCGAGAAAGGCCACGACCGATCCCGGCGCCACATTGGCCGCCGGGTCGAGCAGCCGGTCGCTCGGCCGGAACTGCCCCGAGGGGATCACGTCCTGCACCTCGACCACCACCATGGGAATCACGGTGAAGGGTTTCGCCAGGCAGCCGATCTCGGCCACCATGCCGGGGCGCAGCACCTGCGCGGCCAGCTGGTTGAACCCGGCCTGGAAGCACATGTGCCCCGAGTCCTCGGGCACCAGAATGCCGGCGGCGCGGAAATTCGGGTTCACGATGTCGCCCGGCTGCAAGGCGAACTGCTCGACCCGGCCCGACACGCCCGCCACCACCAGCGTCTTGTCCAGCTCGGTCTCGGCCTGGTGCAGCGCAGCCTCGGCGCTGGCGCGTTGCGCCGGCAGCAGCACCTCGACATTCTCGCGCACCGAGGCCAGCTGCGCCTGTGCCGCCTTCAGCTGCCCCTCGCGCTCGGCCAGGCGGTTGGCCTGGCGGTCCACTTCCGCCGGGTTGGCGGCGGGCGAGCCGCGGTCGAGCAATTCCTTGTTGCGCAGGTAATCGGCCTCGACCAGGTCATAGGCCGCCTGCGCCGCCTCGACCTCCTCGAC
>DOIS01000001.1:1092-36957 GCA_003511785.1 Paracoccaceae bacterium | reverse complement strand
TGACGAGGCCGGTGGTCGCCACGATATAGAACCACTCGGACGTGCCGGCGAGCGCGGGCCACATCCGCGCCAGCAGGAAAACACCCGCTTTCACCATCGTGGCCGAGTGCAGATAGGCCGATACCGGCGTCGGCGCCGCCATCGCGTGCGGCAACCAGAAATGGAACGGGAACTGCGCCGATTTCGTGAACGCGCCCAGAAGGATCAGCAACAGCGCCGGAAGATACATGTCCGAGGCGCGTATCTCCTCGCCCTTGGTCAGGATCACGGTCAGGTCATAGCTGCCGGCGATCTGCCCTAGGATCAGCATCCCCCCGATCATGGCCAGGCCACCCATCCCGGTCACGGCCAGCGCCATGCGCGCGCCTTGCCGCCCCTCGGGCAGGTGCTTCCAGTACCCGATCAGCAGGAAGGACGAGAGCGAGGTCAGCTCCCAGAAGATCAGCAGAAGCAGGATGTTGTCGCTGACCACGATGCCCAGCATCGCGCCCTGGAACAGCAGAAGATAGGTAAAGAACTGCCCCATCGGATCGTCGCCCGAGAGGTAAAAGCGCGCATAGATGATGACCAGCAGACCCACGAACAGGATCATCCCGGCGAACAGCAGACCCAGCCCATCGAGGAAGAAGCTGACATCCAACCCCAGCGCCGGTAGCCACTCTATACGCGCCTGAATTACCTCGCCCGCCAAAACCGATGGCGCCAGAAGCCCCAGAAGAACAAGCGCGAGAAGCGTGGGCAGGGCAGTGAAGGTGGTGCAGGCGTCGCGCCCAGCCCGGATCAGCAGCCCGGGCAGCAGCGCGCCCAGAAACGGCAATGCCGCGATCAGGACGAGTAGATTTGATGCCAACCCTGCCGCCATGTGTCTCCCCTGCCCTGTTCTCGACCGTCTGTCCCGCAGCAATTGCGCGGGCGCGTCTCGACGCCGCGGCCCCTATCCCGTCAGTCCGTTCATTTACGATGGTTTCGTCCGTTGTCCAAGCCTTGCAGGCGCGGAATCGGTGGCAGCGACCCGCTTTTCTGTCCGGGCGCTGTCGAAATCGGTTAACACGGTCAAAAGGGCCGCCATTCTCGTCTAGGTCGATGTTTCACGCGCCGGCGCAGCGCATCCCTGGAAAGCTCCCCTGACGTCGTGCACCGGTTTTCTAGACAGCTAGGCTCGAAAACCGGCCGGTCAACACGGCGGCGTGATCTTGTGTTATCGCGGACCGAATAAGTCCTGAATGTCCTTCAAATCCGGGATCACGTCCGCAGTGCCGCGCCGCGTCACCATGATCGCCGCGGCCCGCAGTCCCTGGGTCAAGGCCTGCGCCATCGGCAGGCCGCGATCCAGCCCGGCAAGGACATGCCCGGTGAAAGTGTCGCCCGCGCCGGTCGTGTCCACCGCCTCGACGTCCATTGCCGGAAACCCCGTGACCTCTCTCGTGCCGGTCTCGAACACCCGCGCGCCGGCCGGGCCCATGGTCACGATCACATGCGGCACCGGCAATTCGGCCGGACCCTTCCCCGTCGCCGCCTCGAGCTGCGCGGCCTCGACCGCGTTCAGGATCAGCAGATCGAGATACGGCAGCAACTCGGCCACCGCCTCGCCCGAAAAGGGCGCGGCGGCATAGGCCACGCGCAACCCCATGTCCCGCGCGATCCGTGCCGCCTGCGCCTGCCCGTTGGTTTCGTTCTGCATCAACAGCCAGTCCCCCGCCTGAGCGCTGGAGAGTGCCCGGCCGATCAGGTCTTCGGGGATCGCGCGGTTCGCGCCGGGGTGGATCAGGATCTGGTTCTCGCCGCCCGGCTCGACCGCGATGATGGCATGGCCGGTCGCCGCCTCGCTCTCGACGATGAACCGGGCATCCACACCATACTCGGTCAGCCGCTCCACCGCCCAGCGCCCGTCCTTCCCGACCGCGCCGATATGGTGGACATGACAGGCGCCCCGCGCCGCGGCGACGGACATGTTCGCGCCCTTTCCGCCGAGAAAGCGGGCCATGTCCCGCGCGGCCAGTGTCTCACCTGGGTTTGGCAGGTGCGGCACGGTGTAAACCATGTCCGCGTTGATCGAACCCAGGTTCCAGAGCGCCACGGTCTCAGCCGATCTCGGCCGCGGCCAGCACGGCCATGTTGAGGATGTCGTTCGCGGTGGAAACCGTGGAGCAGACCTGGATCGGCCGGTCGAGCCCGGTCAGGATCGGCCCGATCACGGTGGCCCCTGCCATTTCCTGCATCAGCTTGGTCGAGATCGAGGCCGAGTGCCGCGCCGGCACGATCAGGATGTTCGCCGGCCCGGAAAGCCGCGAGAAGGGATAGGCCTCCTGCGCGCGCGCGTTCAACGCCACGTCCACGGTCATCTCGCCCTCGAACTCGAAGTCCACACCGCGTCTCTCCAGCACCTTCGGTGCCAGTGTCAGTTTTTCGGTCCGCTCGGAGACCGGATAGCCGAAGGTGGAAAAGCTGACGAAGGCCACGCGGGGCACTAGGCCCATGTGCCGCGCCACACCGGCGGCGCGCTCGGCGATGTTGGCCAGGTCGTTCTCGTCGGGCCATTCATGCACCAGCGTATCGCCTATCAGGACGATCCGCCCCTTGTGCAGAAGCGCGGTGATCCCCGCCACCCCATGCGTCGCATCGGCGTCGAAGACGTGGTTGATCTGGTCCAGCACATGCGCGGATTTTCGTGTCGCGCCAGTCACAAGCCCGTCGCCATGGCCATGCGCCAACATCAGCGCCGAGAACACATGCCGGTCGCGCGCGGCCAGCCGGTGCACGTCCTTCTGATCGAAGCCCTTGCGCTGCAACCGGCTGTAGAGCAATTCCTTGTAGGTCTCGAGATGCGTGGTGTTGGCCGCATTGACGACCTCCAGTTCGCGCACGGCATCGGCCAGGCCCGCCTGTTCGAGCTTGACCTTCACATCGTCCGAACGCCCCACCACCAGCGCCTTGCCATACCCCGACCGCTGATAGGTGACCGCGGCGCGCAGGACACGCGGATCGTCGCCCTCGGCAAAGATCATGCGGCTCTGCGACAAGCGCGCGCGGGCGTTCAGGCTGCGCAGGATCGCAGCGGTGGGGTCCATCCGCGCCTTCAGCCCGACCTCGTAGGCATCCATGTCGATGATCGGACGCCGCGCGGCGCCGGTATCCATGCCCGCCCGCGCCACAGCCGGCGGAATGCGATAGATCAGGCGCGGATCGAAAGGCGTGGGGATGATGTAGTCGCGTCCGAAGCTCAGGGCGCGGCCATAGGCCAGCGCCACCTCGTCCGGCACGTCCTCGCGCGCCAGTTCGGCCAGCGCCCGGGCACAGGCGATCTTCATCTCGTCGTTGATCGCACGGGCATGAACGTCCAGCGCCCCGCGGAAGAGATAGGGAAAGCCCAGCACGTTGTTGACCTGGTTGGGATAATCGCTGCGCCCTGTGGCGACGATGGCATCGACGCGCACCTCGTGGGCCTCTTCCGGCGTGATTTCCGGGTCCGGGTTCGCCATGGCGAAGATCACCGGGTTGTCGGCCATGGAGGCCACCATGTCCTGCGTCACGGCGCCCTTGACGCTGACGCCCAGGAACACGTCGGCCCCCTCCATCGCCTCCTCGAGCGTGCGCAGATCGGTCTTGACCGCGTGGGCCGATTTCCACTGGTTCATGCCCTCGCTGCGGCCCTGGTAGATCACGCCCTTGGTGTCGCAGATGATGCAGTTGTCGTGCCGCGCGCCCATCGCCTTGAGCAGCTCGATACAGGCGATCCCGGCGGCACCGGCGCCGTTCAGGACGATCTTCACGTCCTCGATCTTCTTGTGCGACAGGTGCAGCGCGTTGATGAGGCCCGCGGCACAGATCACGGCGGTGCCGTGCTGGTCGTCGTGAAAGACGGGAATGTCCATCTCTTCCTTGAGCCGTTGCTCGATGATGAAACACTCGGGTGCCTTGATGTCCTCGAGGTTGATCCCGCCAAACGTCGGCCTCATCAGCTTGACCGCCTGGCAGAAGGCGTCCGGGTCCTCGGTGTCCAGCTCGATGTCGATGGAATTCACGTCGGCGAACCGCTTGAACAGCACCGCCTTGCCCTCCATCACCGGCTTGGAGCCCAGCGCGCCTAGGTTGCCCAAGCCCAGCACCGCCGTCCCGTTCGTAATCACCGCCACCAGGTTGCCCTTGTTGGTATAGTCATAGGCGGTCTCGGGCCGCTCGGCGATCGCCTCGCAGGGCACCGCGACGCCGGGCGAATAGGCCAGGCTCAGGTCGCGCTGGGTGGTCATCGGAACCGTCGCCTGCACCTCCCATTTGCCCGGGGTGGGTTCCAGGTGAAAGGCCAGCGCCTCGGCATCGGTGATCTTGGCTTTGGGCATCGGGGGACGGCCTTTCTTAAGATGACGTCACGCCTCATAGCGCAGGCCACGTCCCGTCTCAATCTCCTTGCTGTTTGGCCTTTCGCCGGGAGGGGCACATTTGTAAGGTCGCCGCGATTTGCACGGAGGATCGCGTGGCAGCTGCAACGCCCATGATGACGCAGTATCTCGAGATCAAGGCAGCGCACCCGGATGCGCTGCTTTTCTATCGCATGGGCGATTTCTACGAGATGTTCTTCGATGACGCCGTGGCGGCGGCCGAGGCGCTGGACATCGCCCTGACCAAGCGGGGCAAGCACGACGGCGCCGACATCCCGATGTGCGGGGTGCCGGTCCATTCGGCCGAGGGCTATCTGCTGACCCTGATCCGCAAGGGCTTCCGCGTCGCGGTCTGCGAGCAGATGGAAAGCCCCGCCGAGGCGAAGAAACGCGGCTCGAAATCGGTGGTGAAACGCGACGTGGTGCGACTGGTCACGCCCGGCACGTTGACCGAGGACGCCCTGCTCGAGGCGCGGCGACACAACTACCTTGCCGCCTATACGATGGTGCGCGACCAGGCCGCGCTGGCCTGGGCGGATATTTCCACCGGAGACGTTCATGTTTGCGCCCTGTCCCCGGTGCGGCTGGGCCCGGAACTGGCCCGTCTTGCGCCCTCCGAACTGCTGGTGCCCGATGGGTTGGAGCGCGACCTGCGCGAGACCGCGGCCGATCTGGGCATCCCGCTTACTCCGATGGGACGGGCCAGTTTCGACAGCACGGCAGCCGAAAAACGCCTGTGCAGGCTCTATTCCATAGCCACCTTGGAGGCGTTCGGCAGTTTCGGACGCCCCGAGCTGTCGGCGCTGGGCGGGCTGGTCGATTACCTGGAGATCACTCAGAAGGGCAAGCTGCCGTTGCTGCAACCGCCCGTGTCCGAGGCCCAGTCCCGCGTCGTTCAGATCGACGCCGCGACCCGTCGGAACCTAGAGCTGACCCGGGCGCTGGGCGGTGGGCGCGAAGGGTCGCTCCTCGCGGTGGTGGACCGCAGTGTGACGCCGGCAGGTGCGCGGCTGATGGAGCAGCGCCTGTCAAGCCCGTCGCAAGTCCTCGACACGATCCACAAACGCCAAGAGGCGGTGGCGTTTTGCCTTGCACAGAGCCTGATATGCGAGGATTTGCGCGCCGCCCTGCGCAAGACACCCGACATCGAGCGAGCGTTGTCGCGCCTGGCGCTGGACCGTGGCGGACCGCGCGATCTGGCCGCTGTGCGCACCGCCCTGATCCAGGCCAATGCGGCGGTCTGTGACCTGACCGGCGACGTCCCGCCCCTGCTCGCCGAGGCGGCGGAGGCGCTGACGGGTTTCGACGATCTTGCCGCGCTACTCGACGCGGCGCTGGTGGCCGATCCCCCGCTCCTGGCGCGTGACGGGGGCTTTATCGCAGCGGGCTATGATCCCGAACTGGACGAGGCGCGAACCCTGCGTGACGAGGGCCGGTCGGTGATCGCCGGGATGCAGCGGGACTATGCCGAGCGCACAGGCATTTCCTCCCTCAAGATCAAGCACAACAATGTGCTGGGCTATTTCATCGAAACCACGGCGACACATGCCGAGAAGATGCTGTCCCCGCCCCTGTCCGAGACCTTCATCCATCGGCAGACCACCGCGAACCAGGTCCGGTTCACCACGGTCGACCTGTCCGAGATGGAGACCCGGATCCTGAACGCCGGAAACCGGGCCATCGAGATCGAAAAGCGGCTCTATGAAAGGCTGAAATCGGCTATTCTCGACGCAGCCGCCCCGCTCAACGCCGCTGCGCGTGGCCTGGCCGAGATCGATGTGACCTGCGCCCTGGCCGACTTGGCCCGCGCCGAAAACTGGTGCCGTCCCAAGGTCGACAAAAGCCGCGCCTTCGAGATCTGCGGCGGGCGCCACCCCGTGGTGGAGCAGGCCCTGAGGCGGCAAGGCGGCGATGCTTTCATCGCCAACGACTGCGACCTGAGCGCCGTGGACGGCGCCGCGATCTGGTTACTTACCGGCCCGAACATGGCCGGCAAATCGACCTTCCTTCGGCAGAACGCCCTGATCGCCCTTCTCGCGCAGATGGGCAGCTTCGTTCCTGCCGAAAGCGCACATATCGGAATGGTCAGCCAGATCTTCAGCCGTGTGGGCGCCTCGGACGACCTGGCGCGCGGCCGCTCGACCTTCATGGTGGAAATGGTCGAGACCGCCGCGATCCTGAACCAGGCCGACGACCGCGCATTAGTTATTCTCGACGAAATTGGACGCGGCACGGCAACCTATGACGGGCTCTCCATCGCCTGGGCCACGCTGGAACACCTGCACGAGGCCAACCGCTGCCGCACGCTCTTCGCCACGCATTACCACGAGATGACCGCCCTGGCCGGCAAGCTTGAGGGGCTGAGCAACGCCACGGTCGCCGTCAAGGAGTGGCAGGGCGAGGTCATTTTTCTACACGAGGTGCGACAGGGCGCCGCGGATCGGTCCTATGGCGTGCAGGTGGCGCAACTGGCTGGACTGCCCGCCGCGGTGGTCGAGCGTGCGCGCTCCGTGCTCGAGGCCTTGGAGGCGGGAGAAAGGGAAGGCAACAAGCAGAAGGCGCTGATCGACGATCTACCGCTCTTCTCCGTGCCAGCAACCCCCGCTCCGGCGCCGCACCCCGTCGTCCCGCCCGTCGTGAACATGTTGAACGACGTGCATCCCGACGATCTGACGCCGAAACAGGCGCTCGAGCTTCTCTATAGACTGAAAGAGGCGGCCAGTTCCGACTGACCGCCCCCGCTTCTTTCTGGTCGGGAAATACCCCCGCCGGAGGCACGCGCCCGGACGGGCGCGTTCACATCACGAGGCCGGGGTCGAGGACACACCCACCTGTGCCGGGCGCAGCAGGCGGTCGTAGAGCATGAACCCCTCGGCCGAGACCTGGATGATCTCGCCCGCCTTGGTGCCGGGCACCGGCGCCTCGAACATGGCTTCGTGCATCTGCGGGTCGAACTTGTCGCCCACTTGCGGCGCAATCACGGTGATCCCGTGCTTCGAGAACACGTCGAGCAAAACGCGCAGCGTCAACTCCACGCCCTCGATCAGCCCGCCCATGGCCTCCTTCTGCTCGTCGCTGACCGTTTCCAGCGCGCGCTTGAGATTGTCATAGACGGGCAGCATGTCGCGCGAGAGTTTCGATCCGCCATATTGCTCGGCCTCGCGCCGGGCGCGCTCGCCGCGCTTGCGGGCATTCTCCGCATCCGCCAAGGCCCGCATGAAGCGGTCCTTCAGCTCGTCCCGCTCGGCGCGCAGCGCATCGATCTCGGCGGCCTCGCTGTCGATTTCCGCCATGTCCTCGGCATGTTCCTGGGCCTCGGCATCCTCGATATCGTCCAGGAAATCGTCGTTCTTGGGCTCTGCCATCCTGTCACCTCACACTCGGTCAGCTTCGGTCCGAGATCAGCTTCCCGACCAACTGCGCCGTATAATCCACGATCGGAACAATGCGCCCGTAGTTGAGGCGCGTGGGGCCGATCACCCCGACCGCTCCGATGATCTTCCGGTCCGCGTTCATATATGGAGACACCACCAAAGAGGAACCCGAAAGTGAGAAAAGTTTGTTCTCCGAGCCGATAAAAATCCGCACCCCCTCGCCCTGTTCTGTCAGCTCCAGGAACTCGGCGATGTCGCGCTTTCGCTCCAGGTCGTCGAACAGGCTGCGGATGCGGTCCAACTCTTCCTCGCCGTCATTGCCAAGCAGATTCGCACGGCCCCGCACGATCAACCGGCCGGGGTCGTCCTCGGCCTCTTCCCAGATCGCGGTCCCGCTCTCGACCAGCTCGCGGGCCAGGCTGTCGATCTCCTGCCGCCGCTTGGCGATCTCGCGCCCGATGGACTCGCGCAACTCGCCCAGCGTGCGCCCCTCGATCAGTGCGTTGAGAAAATTTGCCGCCTCGCGCATGGAACTAGGGGTTTGTCCCGGCGGTGGCGTGAACAGGCGGTTTTCCACGTGCCCATCGGCAAACACCAGCACGACCAGAGCCCGGTCGTGACCCAGCGAGACGAACTCGATATGCCGCAGGTCCGCCTCGTGCTTGGGACTGAGCACCAACGAGGCGCCATGCGTCACCGCCGATAGCGCCGAGCCCACGCGATCTAACGCGCCCGCCACATCGTCGCTGTTGCTGGAGACCGTGGCATCGAGTTTCTGCCGGTCCTCGGAGTCCAGATCGCTGACTTCTAGCAGCCCATCGACGAACATGCGCAGCCCCATCTGGGTCGGGATCCGTCCCGCGCTGACATGCGGACTGTCCAACAGGCCGAGGTATTCAAGGTCCTGCATCACGTTGCGCACGGTGGCGGCGCTGACCTTCTCGCTCATGCTGCGCGTCAGGCTGCGGCTGCCCACCGGCCCGCCACTGTCGAGATAGGTTTCCACGACCCGGCGGAACACCTCGCGGGAGCGGTCGTTCAACTCGTCAAGAATCCTCGTGGCATCATTCATGCGGAGTCCCCTGGCTGATACGCCATTAAAGTCTAAGTCCCGCAAAGTTCAATCGGGGTTGCATCGACCCGATGCGCGGCGCTATCCCGGCGCCGAACCATGAAAGGACGGACCATGCGGCCCTCTGGAAGAGACTTAAATGAAATGCGCCCCGTTTCAATCGAGACGGGCTTTACCAAACATGCCGAAGGCTCCGTGATGATCCGCATGGGCGATACGCATGTTCTATGCACAGCGACCATTGAGGACCGGGTTCCCCCCTTCATCAAGGGTTCGGGCCTGGGCTGGGTCACGGCTGAATACGGGATGCTGCCGCGCGCGACCAATACCCGGATGCGGCGCGAAGCTTCTGCCGGAAAGCAGGGCGGCCGCACCGTCGAAATCCAGCGCCTGATCGGCCGCGCCCTGCGTGCGGGCGTCGATCGCGTGGCACTGGGCGAACGCCAGATCACCATCGACTGCGACGTGATCCAGGCCGATGGCGGCACCCGCTGCGCCGCGATCACCGGCGGTTGGGTCGCGCTTCGTCTGGCGGTAAACAAGCTGATGAAGGCTGGAGAGGTCACCAGCGATCCGCTGGCCGATCCGGTCGCCGCCGTCTCCTGTGGCATCTACGCCGGGCAGCCGGTGCTCGACCTCGATTACCCGGAGGACAGCGAAGCCGGCGTGGATGGCAATTTCATCATGCTGGGATCGGGCCAGCTGATCGAGGTGCAGATGAGCGCCGAGGGTTCGGTTTTTTCCCGCGATCAGATGAACCAACTGATGGACCTGGCTGAAAAAGGCGTAGGCGAGCTGGCCCAGGCGCAATTGGCGGCGGCCGGCGCATGACACGGCGACGGTTCAGCGGGGACACGCTTCTGGTAGCGACCCACAATCAGGGCAAGCTGGAAGAGATGCGGCACCTGCTCGAGCCATTCGGCATCCGTGTCACCGGCGCCGCCGACCATGCCCTGCCCGAGCCCGAAGAGACCGAGGAAACCTTTGTCGGCAACGCCCGGATCAAGGCCCATGCCGCTGCCCGGGCCACCGGGTTGCCCACGTTGTCGGACGATTCCGGCATCGAGATCGACGCGCTGGGCGGGGCACCGGGTGTCCACACCGCCGATTGGGCGGAAACCCCGACCGGGCGCGATTTCGTTATGGCGATGGAGCGCGCTCACCGTGAATTGGAAGCTGTGAACGCACCGCATCCGCGCACGGCGCGCTTCTGCTGCACGCTGGTTCTGGCTTGGCCCGATGGCCATGATGAAGTGTTTCCCGGGGTCATGCCTGGACATGTGGTCTGGCCCATGCGTGGGGACCAGGGCCACGGATACGACCCGATCTTCGTGCCCGAGGGCCATGATGTGACCTTTGCCGAGATGGACCGCTGGGAAAAGAACAAGATCAGTCACCGCGCCCGCGCGGTCGCACAGCTGATAGAAGGCTGTTTGGCTGAGGACTGGACCAACGGAGGCTTCGGCCTCTACGTCCACTGGCCATTTTGCCAGGCGAAATGCCCCTATTGCGATTTCAATAGCCACGTTTCACGGGAAATCGACGAATCCGTTTGGGTTAGAGCCTATGTTTCCGAGATCGAGCGGGTGGCTGCGGACACTCAAGACCGGGTTCTCAGCACCATCTTCTTTGGCGGCGGAACGCCCAGCCTGATGCACCCCGACACGGTCGCGCGGTTGATTGAGGCTGCGCGGCGCCATTGGCCATGCGCCAATGACATGGAGATCACGCTGGAGGCAAACCCCGGATCTGTCGAAGCCGATCGCTTCGCCGGATACCGGCAAGCCGGGGTCAATCGCGTTTCGATGGGCATCCAGGCTTTGAACGACGCGGACTTGCGGCGCCTTGGTCGTTTGCACAGTGTTGACGAGGCACTCGCCGCCTTTGACATCGCGCGAAACTGTTTCGACCGGGTCAGTTTCGATCTGATCTATGCCCGGCAAGATCAATCCCTTCGAGACTGGGAGGCTGAGTTGAGCCGCGCCCTGTCCCTCGCCATCGATCATCTGTCGCTCTATCAATTGACCATCGAGGACGGCACGGCTTTCGGCGACCGTTTTTCCGCCGGGGGTCTGCGCGGGCTACCCGATGACGATCTTGGGGCGGATATGTATCACCTGACCCAGGATCTGTGCGAGGGCGCGGGAATGCCCGGCTACGAGGTCTCCAATCATGCCGCGCCGGGGGCGGAGTCCCGGCACAACCTGGTGTATTGGCGCTATGGCGATTACGCGGGGATTGGCCCGGGCGCGCACGGGCGGCTCACCTTGGACGGCGCGCGGTACGCAACCGAAAGTCATTCGATGCCCGGAAGATGGCTGGCCGCGGTCAACGAGCGCGCGGACGGAGAATCCGGGCGCGAGTCTCTCTCTCGCGAAGAACAATCGCAGGAGATGCTGATGATGGGACTGCGCTTGCGCGATGGCGTGGATCTCGATCGCTTTGCGGCGCTTGCCGGAACTCCGCTCTCAAAAACCCGCATCGATCAACTGCAAGAACTGGGGATGGTGTCGGTCACAGACGGCCGCCTATCTGCGACTGCGCGCGGTCGCGCCGTGCTGAACGCGGTCCTGCGCGAACTCGTTCTGAAGTGATATGATGGTCTATCTCTATGCCAGCCTCGGGTTGCTCTGTGTCGGTCTCGCGCTGCTCGGTGTTTTCCTGCCGCTTCTCCCCACGGTCCCTTTCCTTCTTCTGGCCGCGTTCTTCTTTTCCCGGTCTTCGCGGCGGCTACATGACTGGCTGCTTCGGCATCGCCAATTCGGCCCCATGATCGAGGACTGGAACCGGAGCGGGGCAATCAGCCTTCCGGCAAAACGCTGGGCAACGGTCTCCATCGGGCTGGTCTTCGGGATTTCACTTGCGCTCGGCGTCCCGGGTTTCGTTCTTGGCATTCAAGCGATCGTGCTGGGTGCAGTGCTCGCCTTTCTGTGGACGCGGCCTAGTTCCGGCTGAGTGCCGAACAGAGATCGTCCAACTGGTCCAATGTGTCATAGCGGATCACCACGCGCCCAGCCTCCCCGCCAGCTTCGTGCTCGATGCTGACTTTCATCCCGAGCATGGCGGAAAGATCGCCTTCGAGCGCGACTGTATCAGCATCCTTTTCCCTGGTCGCGCGCCGGTTGCGCGTTGGTGCAGCTGCGCCACCTTCCTCGGCCTGCGACTGCTTTTTCACCAGTTGCTCGGTGGCCCGAACGGAGAGGCCGCCTTTGACCACCTTTCGGGCAAGGTCCAGCGGATCGTCGGACGTGATCAACGCCCGAGCGTGACCAGCCGACAATTGTCCTTCGCGCAGCATCTCCTGCACCGGGTCCGGCAGGTTCAACAACCGTAGCAGGTTGGCGATATGCGACCGGCTCTTGCCAAGGGCTTCGGCCAGCTTGTCCTGGGTATGGCCGAACCGGTCCATCAATTGCCTGTAGCCGGCCGCCTCTTCGACCGCGTTGAGATCGGCACGCTGGATATTCTCGATGATCGCGATTTCCAGAACTTCTGTATCGTCCAGCTCGCGCAACAGCACCGGCACCTCGTGCAGCTGTGCCATCTGCGCGGCACGCCACCGGCGCTCGCCCGCAACAATTTCGAACCGTGCATCCCCGGTCTGGCGGACGATGAGCGGCTGGATGATCCCCTTTTCCTTGATCGAGGCGGCAAGATCGTTCAAATCGCTGTCGTCAAAGCGACGGCGTGGCTGGTTCGGGTTGGCCGAAAGCTGCTCGATCGGGAGCATCATGTCGGGTCGCCGAGGGCCGCCCTGGCTCGTTTCGGGGTCGGACGGAATGTCCGCCATAAGGGCGGACAATCCGCGACCGAGGCCTCGGGGCCGTGCTTTCTTGTCGGACATTTTCTTTCTCCTCTACCCGCTCAAGCCGCCTGTTTCGCGCGGCGTGCCAAGAGCTCGGCTGCCAGGGCACGGTACGCCTTTGCCCCTTGGGACGCGCTGTCATACACTAGGACCGGGACCGCATAGGACGGCGCCTCGCTTACACGAACGTTCCGCGGGATCACCGTGTCGAAGATCAGATCGCCCAGGTTGTCGCGCGCATCCTGCTCGACCTGCTGGGACAGATTGTTGCGTCGGTCATACATGGTGAGCACCACACCCTCGATCCGCAGCTTCGGGTTTGCGGTCTGGCGCACCTCACGGATGGTCAGCATCAACTGCGACAGGCCTTCGAGCGCGAAGAACTCGCTTTGCAATGGCACCATGACCGAATCAGCCGCGACCATGGCGTTCACGGTCAGAAGGTTGAGCGACGGCGGGCAGTCGATCAGGATGAAGTCCCAGCTGAAGCTGTCCATCGCGGGCTGGCGCAGCGCATCGTGCAAAAGGAAGCTTCGTTTTTCGTTGGAAATCAGCTCAATATCCGCGGAACTCAGGTCCACCGTTGCCGGAACGATACCCATACCTTCGAACCCGGTATCCTGGATGACCTCGTGCAATTCGGCCTCATCGAGTAGCAGATCGTACGTCGTCCTGTCCCGGTTCCCCGCCTCGATTCCAAGGCCGGTTGACGCATTTCCCTGCGGATCAAGATCCACCACCAGCACCCGCAACCCGGTTTCCGCCAAAGCGGCCGCGAGATTGATGGCCGTAGTAGTCTTTCCAACGCCGCCTTTCTGGTTGGCAACAGCAATGATGCGCGGAGGAATCGGGCGCGAAGGGTCAGGCACGCTGCACTCCTTTTATCTTCAGGATGACGGCTGTGGGTTCGATTTTGCTTGTAATCGCTTCGGCATCGAATCGCCATTGCAGGCGCGCCTCGTCCAGCTCTTTTTTCCAACTTGCGCCCTTTGGAAATAGTGCGAGCCCCGACGGGGACAGATGTCGTTCGGCATGTCCCAAAAGCGAGCGCAGGTCCGCGAGGGCGCGCGCGGAAAGGATGTCTGCATTTCGTGGGGGCACCTGTTCGATGCGCTGCGCCAAAACGGTGCAGTTCACCCCTGTTTCCCGAGCCGCAGTCCGAAGGAAGATCGCCTTACGTTGATCGCTTTCGACCAGGGTTACAACCTGCTCCGGTTGTTCATCCGCTGCGACAATTGCGGCGATCAGGCCTGGGAATCCTCCGCCACTGCCGAGGTCGAGCCAACTCTGAGCCGGCGTGGCCTGACGGATCACCTGGATCGAGTCGCGGATATGCCTCTCCCAGAGGTGCTCCATGCTCCCCCGTGAGACCAGGTTGATCTTTGGGGACCATTTACGCACGAGATCGGCAAATTTGCTCAGGCGCTCGAATGTTTCACGTGAAACATCCAAATCGGTCGCCGACGGCTTGATCATGCGCTACGCGCCTTGTCTTCGCGCCGCAGCCTAGCCAGCAGCAACGCGAGCGCGGCGGGTGTCATCCCGTCAACCTTGGAAGCCTGCGCAAGATTTTGTGGCCGCGCATGAGCCAGCTTCTGTTTGAGCTCATTCGACAGACCGGACACGCGACCGAATTCGAAATCATGCGGGATTATACGCATCTCGTCACGCTGGAGCGCCTGAATATCCTTGTTCTGCCGCTCGATGTAATTGGCATAAAGCGCATCCCGTTCCACCTGCCTCCGAATCTCCGGTTCGATCTCGGCAAGCCCCAAGCTGAACGGGGCCACATCAGCAAAACCGACATCCGGGAAGGCCAGAAGGTCCATCAGCGTGCGCTTGGTCCCGTCCTGGTTGATCTTGATCCCCGCTTCCGAGATCTGCTTGGGGGTAAACGCAACCGACGAAAGAGACGACCGGGCCGCTTCGAGCTGCTCCATCTTCTTGCCGAAAAGATCGCGGCGCGTCTCGCCGACGCAGCCCAACGACAGGCCCAACGGCGTCAACCTCTGATCGGCATTATCGGCGCGTAGCGACAGCCGGAACTCCGCGCGAGACGTGAACATGCGGTATGGCTCGGTCACACCACGTGTGGTCAAATCGTCGATCATCACGCCGATATAACTGTCGGAACGCTGGAAGCTGACGGGATCGCGGTCGAGCGCCTTCAGCGCAGCGTTCAAGCCCGCTACCAGCCCTTGCGCAGCTGCTTCTTCGTACCCTGTGGTCCCATTGATCTGACCTGCGAGGAACAGGCCAGGGACGTCTCGCAGGGCCAACCTGCTATCAAGGACCCTCGGGTCGACGTAATCATATTCGATTGCATAACCAGGCTGGAGGATTTCAGCCCTCTCCAACCCAAGGATGCTGTGTACGTAGTCGACCTGAACCTCCAACGGAAGGGATGTAGAAATCCCGTTGGGGTAAACAGTATGGTCACCCGCGCCCTCGGGCTCCAAGAAAATCTGATGCGATTGCTTATCGGAGAAGCGCACGATCTTGTCCTCGATCGAAGGGCAATAGCGCGGTCCTACCCCGTCAATATGCCCCCCGTACATAGCCGACCGGGGCAGGTTTTCCCGGATGATGTCATGCGTCCTCGGGTTGGTGTGGGTTATGCCACAGGATAGCTGGGGCGCGGTCACGGACTGCGACAGGAACGAGAAAAACGTCGGCTCATCATCTCCCGGCTGCATGTCCAGCCGTGACCAGTCGATCGTACGCCCGTCCAGCCGGGGCGGTGTCCCGGTCTTGAGCCGCCCCAAGGGAAGACCAAACGACTCGATTCTCTCGGCCAGGCGCAAAGATGGCTTGTCGCCCATCCGCCCCCCGGGCTTGGCCACATCCCCTACATGGATTACGCCGCGCAAAAACGTGCCTGAGGTGAGAACGACCGATTGGGCACGGAGTTCTGTTCCGTCGGCCAATAGAACGCCACCAACCGCCTCATCATACATAAGGAAATCGACTGCTTCCCCCTCGATGATCTCGAGCCCAGCCTGGGCCTGCGTCAGGTCCAGCATCGCCGCGCGGTAAAGCGCGCGGTCCGCCTGCGCTCTCGGCCCTTGCACCGCTGGCCCCTTTCGACGGTTGAGCAGGCGGAACTGTATACCGGCCTTGTCGGCGACCCGTCCCATAACCCCGTCCAACGCGTCGATTTCGCGAACCAAATGGCCTTTACCCAGCCCCCCAATTGCCGGGTTGCAGCTCATCACCCCGATGTCTGACCGCTTCAAGGTTACGAGACCGGTCCGCGCACCCATGCGGGCCGCAGCATGCGCGGCTTCGGTTCCCGCATGTCCCCCACCGATGACGATCACGTCGAATTCGCACTGTTTCACGTGAAACACTCCTCACTTACCGAGGCAGAAACTTGAAAAGATTTCGTCCAGATAATCTTCGACATCAACCCGTCCAACAAGCGATTCCAATGCACGGATAGATCGGCGGATTTCCTCTGCCACCAGTTCGTAGTAGTCTGGTCCTCTCTCAAGAACACCCTCGGCCGCGCGCAACCCTGTTTCTGCTTGTTGCAACGCGTATTTGTGACGTTGCCGGCTGGACAACCCTGCCGCAGCCGTTCGAGACCGCAGTTCGCGAGTGATATCGTCCACGAGCTTGTCGATTCCCTGCCCGGTGAGCCCGGAGACTCCGTTTTCCACATCCTCTGCCAAATCAGCCTTGGCCCGCATCGTCAGGTCACTGTCGACCAGAGGGATGTCGACCTCCCTCCCCTCTTCCAGCAAAACGATACGAAGATCAGCCGCTTCTGCCCGACTCCTAGCCAGCTGCACGCCGATCTCTTCCACGGCATCCTCGGTCTCCCGCAACCCCGCGGTATCCAGGAACGTTACCGGAAGACCCTCGAGATCCATGCGAACTTCGATGACGTCCCGCGTCGTACCCGCGATTTCCGATGTGATCGCCGCCTGCCGCCCGGCGAGCGCGTTCAACAAGGTGGATTTTCCGACGTTCGGCGCGCCGACGATGGCCACCTCGAAGCCGGATCGAACTCGTTCCGCCACATCCACACCCGCCGCTTCGCGGGACACCCCGGCAAGGACACTGGCGATCAGAGTTGAGACCTCCGGGGTCACGTCCACCGGGACCTCTTCGTCGGCGAAGTCGATCGTGGCCTCGATCAGCGCGGCTGCGCGGATCAGGTCGCGCCGCCAGGCTTCGGCAATATCCCCCAGTTTTCCGGACAACGCGCGTTGCGCCTGCCGGCGTTGTGCCTCGGTCTCGGAGTCGATCAGATCGGCCAGCGCCTCCACCTGCGTCAGATCCATCCGCCCGTTTTCGAGCGCGCGGCGGGTAAACTCGCCGGGCTCGGCGGGACGTAACCCCGGCAAAGCGGACAAAGCGTCCAACACCGCCGTGATGCCCGCGATACTGCCGTGAACCTGGAGTTCGGCCACCTCTTCCCCGGTAAAGCTCGCACCATGCGGGAAGGTCAGAATCAGGGCTTCGTCCAGACGATCTCCGTGACTATCACGGAGCACGCGCAACGTCATGCCGCGCTCCGGCAGGCGGGAGCCGCCGAGAGCTTTGGCCGCCGCGTGAGCCTGCGGGCCGGACACCCTGATGACTGCAACTCCGGCCTTTCCCTGGGCACTGGCCAAGGCGAATATCGTATCCATCCGCACGCTCCCCGTGCAGTCGCGACCGTCAGGTGTTCATCGAATCGAAGAACTCGGAATTGGTCTTGGTCTGCTTGAGCTTGGACAGAAGGAACTCGATTGCATCTGTCGTGCCCATCGGGTTCAAGATCCGGCGCAGGACGAAAGTCTTGTGCAGATCGCCCTTGTCCACCAGCAGATCCTCTTTCCGCGTGCCGGACTTGAGTATGTCGATCGCCGGGAACACCCGCTTGTCCGCGATCTTGCGGTCCAGCACGATCTCGGAGTTGCCGGTGCCCTTGAACTCTTCGAAAATAACCTCGTCCATGCGCGAGCCGGTGTCGATCAGCGCCGTGGCAATGATCGTCAGCGAGCCGCCCTCTTCGATGTTCCGGGCCGCGCCGAAGAACCGCTTGGGCCGTTGCAACGCGTTGGCATCGACGCCGCCGGTCAGAACCTTGCCAGACGATGGAACGACCGTGTTGAAAGCCCTACCAAGTCTTGTGATTGAGTCGAGAAGAATAACAACATCTCGTTTATGCTCCACCAAGCGCTTGGCCTTCTCGATGACCATTTCGGACACCGCGACATGGCGCGAGGCCGGTTCATCGAAGGTCGACGATACCACCTCGCCCTTGACCGAGCGCTGCATGTCGGTGACTTCCTCGGGGCGTTCGTCGATCAGCAGGACGATCAGGTAGCATTCGGGGTGGTTCTGCTCGATCGAGTGGGCGATGTTCTGAAGGATCACCGTCTTGCCAGTCCGCGGCGGCGCGACGATCAGCGACCGCTGCCCTTTCCCGATGGGCGAAACCAGGTCGATGACCCGGGCCGACTTGTCCTTGATGGTGGGATCGTCGATTTCCATCTTCAACCGCTCGTCGGGATAGAGCGGCGTCAGGTTATCGAAGGCGATCTTGTGCCGGGCGCGCTCCGGCTCTTCGAAATTGATCTTCTTGACATCGGTCAGCGCGAAATAGCGCTCCGTGTCGTTCGGCGCTTTGATCGCCCCCTCGATCGTGTCGCCTGTGCGCAGCGAGTATTGGCGGATCATGTCGGGCGACACGTAGATGTCGTCCGGGCCCGGCAGGTAATTGGCCTCGGGAGAGCGGAGGAATCCGAACCCGTCCTGCAACACCTCAAGCACGCCATCGCCGCCGATCTCCCAACCCTCGTCCGCGCGTTCGCGCAGGATCTGGAACATCATCTCGCCCTTGCGCATGGTCGAGGCGTTCTCGATCTCCAGCTCTTCGGCCATGGCGAGCAGATCCTTGGGGCTCTTGGCCTTGAGATCGGAGAGGTTGAGAAATTCGGTGGTCATGGGGAACACTCCTGGCATCCCGATGCTGACGCGGGGATACGGGCGGAAAAGGACATGGGATAACACGCCGCCCGGACGGGCAGGTTGCGCGATGCTTAATCCAGCCACCAGCCGGAGTCAAACGGCGCGTCAGAACTTGAAGATCACCGATGCCACGATCACCACCATCAAAACGGTCGGCACCTCGTTCATCATGCGGTATTGGCGCCCGGTCAGCGCATTGTCCGTTGCCAGGAACGCCCGCCGACGTTGTTCCAGCCACCCGTGAAACCAGGTCATGCCCAGAACCGAGGCGCCTTTGGTCCAGGGCCAGATCAGCGACCAGTCGATCAACCCCGGTGTCGCCACCATGATAAGGCCGAAGATCCAGGCCGTGATCATGGCCGGACGCATGATCACTTTCATCAGCTTCTCTTCCATTGTGAAGAAGATCGGCTCAGCCGCAGGCACCTCGGACACACGCTCGACGTGATAGACGTAGAGGCGCGGGAGATAGAACAGACCGGCCATCCATGAGATCACCGCAAGGATATGGATCGTCTTGCTCCAAGGATAGATGAGCCAGAGAAAGTCGGTCATTGGGTATCCCTAAGCTGTGTCGTCTCTCCCTAATAATAATTTAAGAAAAGAAGAAAGGATGATGGTTTTGTAGGCATCCAAATCTCCGTGGATTATCGACTCCTCCCCGCATTTGCCCACAGCGGGGTGACTCGCCCACAGAGCTACGGCACACCGAAGACCGACATTCTGGAAAGCCCTTTGTGCCAAGGACAAATTCGGTTGTCGGAGACAAAGCCTTTGTGTGGATAACCCCGGGAACGATTGCGGAGAAGCCGAGATATGCAGCTTTCCGAGTTATCCTTGTCCCAAGGGGAGGGAAACGGGATCGCCCGGGATGAACCCCCCTCCTATCCCCGGCTTTGCATCGCCGGCGAAACTTCCTAGAAACCCTGCACATCACCCGGGTTGTTTCCTCCACGGAGTTTTCCACATGGTCAAACCGCTCATCCTGGCCTCGGGCTCGGCCATCCGCGCCGAGATGCTGAGGAACGCAGCCGTGCCGTTCGAGATCGAGCATCCGCGCGTGGACGAGGCTACGGTGAAATCGGCCATGATATCGGAGGGCGCCCCGCCCCGCGACATCGCCGACGCGCTGGCCCAGATGAAGGCGCGTAAGATCGCCGGTCGGCGGCCCGAGGCGCTGGTGATGGGATGCGATCAGGTGCTGGAATTCGGTGGAACTCTGATCTCGAAACCGGCCGATCCCGGCGCGGCACTGGCCCAACTGCAAGCGATGCGTGGACAGCGGCACATGCTGCTTTCCGCCGCGCTGATCTACGAGAACGCGGAACCTGTCTGGCGCCATGTCGGTCTCGTCCGGTTGCAGATGCGCGAGGCATCGGACGCCTATCTCAGGGATTACGTGGCGCGAAACTGGGACAGCATCCGCCATTCGGTCGGCGCCTACAAACTCGAGGAGGAGGGGGTGCGCCTGTTCACCAGGATTGACGGGGATTACTTTACCGTCTTGGGTATGCCACTGTTGCAAGTGCTGAACTATCTGACGGGACGGGGGGTTTTGCAGCAATGAGTGAGGAACGGATACCGCTGGCCGGGGTCATCGGCTCGCCCATCGCGCATTCAAAATCGCCGCAGCTGCATCGACACTGGCTGACCGCGCTGGGCTTGCGCGGTTTCTATATCCCGATGGACGTGGCGCATGAGGACCTGGATCGGGTGATCCGCACCCTGCCCCGGATGGGTTTCAAGGGAGTGAACATCACCATTCCGCACAAGGAAACGGTGATGGGCCTGGCCGACCAGGTGACGGACCGCGCCACTCTGATCGGGGCGGCCAACACATTGATCTTTCAAAAGGATGGCAAGATCCTGGCCGACAATACCGACGGCTACGGTTTCATCGAGAACCTGCGCCAAGGCGCCCCCGATTGGGACCCAAAGGCAGGGCCGGCGGCGGTTTTCGGCGCGGGCGGGGCCGCGCGGGCGGTCGTGGCCGCCCTGGCGGATGTGGGTGTGCCCGAGATCCTGCTGACCAATCGCACCCGCTTGCGCGCCGACAAGCTGAAAGAGGATTTCGGCCGGCGCGTGAGCGTGGTCGATTGGGTGCAGGCCGGCAATATCGTTGAGGGGGCCGGTTTGGTCGTCAATACCACGTCTCTCGGCATGATCGGCAAACCCGAGTTGCGCGTGCCCCTGGACGGGCTGGAGCGGGGAACCGTGGTCACCGATCTGGTCTATGCGCCGCTCAAGACGCGACTGCTGGCCGAAGCCGAGGCTGCCGGTTGCACAACGGTAGACGGGCTGGGAATGCTATTGCACCAGGCGGTGCCGGGGTTCGAGCGATGGTTCGGCGAACGCCCGGAAGTCGATGCCGCGGCCCGCGCGGCGGCTTTGCGATGAGGTTCAAACTGGGTCTCACCGGCTCGATCGGCATGGGAAAGAGCACCACGGCCGCGATGTTCGTGAACAAGGGCTGCGCGCTCTGGGATGCCGATGCCGCAGTGCATAGGCTCTATTCGGCCGGTGGAGCCGCAGTCGAGCCGATGCGCGCCGCCTTTCCCGAGGCCATCGAGGCCGGCGCGGTCAGCCGCGATGCGCTGAAACGGATCATCGCGCAGGACCCAGACGCGCTGGCCAGGATCGAGGCGATCGTTCATCCGTTGGTGGCGCAGGACCGCGAAACCTTCATCCGCGAGGCGGACGCCGATATCCTCGTGTTCGACATCCCGCTTCTGTTCGAGGGCGGCGGCGAGGCGGCGATGGATGCGGTGGCCTGTGTGACCGCTCCGCCTGACGTTCAGGAAGCGCGCGTTCTGGCGCGCGGCACCATGACAGCCGAGCAGTTCCGGCATATACGTGACAAGCAGATGCCGGATGCCGAGAAACGCGCCCGCGCGGATTACGTCATCCACACCGATACGCTCGACCACGCCCGCGCCCAGGTGCGCGAGATCGTGACCGAGATACGACAAAAGGCCACCCGCCATGCGTGAAATCGTTCTGGATACCGAAACCACCGGGCTCGACCCTTTCACCGGAGATCGCATCGTCGAGATCGGCGCGGTGGAGCTTTACAACCACGTCGTCACCGGCCGCACCTATCACCAGTATATCTGCCCCGAACGGGACATGCCGCAGGAAGCATTCGAGGTGCATGGACTCAGCGCCGAGTTCCTGGCCGACAAGCCCTGTTTCCGCGAGATCGGGCAGGCTTTTCTCGATTTCATCGGGGACGCGCGACTGGTGATCCACAATGCCAGCTTCGACATGAAGTTTCTCAACGCCGAGCTGGAATGGATGGGCCTGCCGCACATCCCGATGGATCGTGCGGTCGATACCCTGATGATCGCGCGTCAGAAATTTCCTGGCTCCCCCGCCTCGCTGGACGCGCTGTGCCGGAGGTTCGCCATCGACAACTCCGCGCGCACCCTGCATGGCGCGCTTCTCGACTCCGAGATCCTGGCGGATGTCTATCTGGAGCTCATCGGCGGGCGCCAGCCGGATTTCGGTCTGACCGTCTCGCATGGCGGCAGCGGTGGGAACGAGGTGGCCGAGACCTGGCGCCCCGCGCCGCGCCCGACGCCCCTGCCCTCGCGTCTCACCGAGACCGAAGCCGAGGCCCATGCCGCTTTCGTGGAGAAACTGGGCGATGCCGCCCTGTGGTCCCGCGCCTGAGCCAAAGCCCTGCGCGGGACGGTCGCGTCAGGCGTCAGCCTTCTTCTCGGCCTGGCGGCGCGCCAGTTCGTTGCGGTAGAGCGACACGAAGTCGATATTGTCCAGATTCAGCGGCGGATAGCCTCCGTCGCGGGTCACGTCGCTGACGATCCGGCGCAGGAACGGGAACAGCATCCGCGGACATTCGATCAGCAGGAAGGGGTGCAGTTGCTCTTCCGGCACACCCTGGATGTTGAACACACCAGTATATTCGATTTCCAGCAGGAACAGCACGTCGCCCGTTCCCTTGGCCTTGGACTCGACCTTCAGCTTGATGCTGGATTCATACTGGTTTTCCTGGCTGCGCTTTTTGGCCTCCAGGTTCACCTGCACGTTGATGTCGGGCTGCACCTCGCCGGAGATACCCTTCTGCGCCATCACGTTCTCGAAGGACATGTCGCGGATGAATTGGCCCATGATCTTCATCTGGACCTGGGGTTGCTGGGCCTGGGCCGCCTGGCCTTCTTCGCCGGTGGCAGAGCCGTTCTCGGACATTGCGTTACTCCTGACAGAATGCGTTGAGCGGATGCTTAGCACCTTGCCCGGGCCTTCTCAATGGCGGTCGGGCCCCTCGACCCAGCCGGAGGGCGGGGCGTTCGGATCGCGGGGGCGAACCTCTTCGTAATCGCCGTCGATGATGTCGTCGCGGGCCGGCCGGTGGTGCGGCGGGCGGCGCGGATCGGGACCCATCTGGAACTCGTGCACCACCACGCGTCGCGCGATATAGCGAAACACCGCCTCGCGCACCGGCGGCATCAGCAGCGCAAAGCCCACCGCGTCGGTGAAGAATCCCGGCGTCAGCAGCAAGGCCCCGGCGATCAGGATCATCGCCCCGTGCGCCAGCGGCTCGGTCGGGTCGTTCAGTTCCGAGAAGGAGCTGCGCAGCCGCCCCATCGCCATGCGCCCCTGCGAGCGCACCAGCCAGGTGCCCAGTACGGCGGTCAGCACCACGATACCCAGCGTCGGCCACAGCCCGATCAGACCGCCGACCTGGATGAACAGCGCGATCTCGATCAGGGGAACCAGCAGGAACGCGGCAAAGAGCAGCATGGGAAGCGACCTTTCTCTCTTGCCGGGCGGTGGACTTGGCCCGGTGCGTCCCCTACATAGGGCGTTGGGGGCTGCCATACCATGCCCCCGCCTGACAAGAGGACGAAATGAACTCTCCCCTGCTTCAGCTTCTGGTGCTGACCGGCATCGCCGTTTTCCTGATTCTGCGCCTGAAAAGCGTGCTGGGTTCGCGCGAGGGCTTTGAAAAGCCGCCCCTTCCCGAACAGCCGCGCGCCTCTACCCGGCCGGATTTCGAAGTGATCGAGGGTGGGCCGGATCGGGACATCACCGACCATGTGCCCGAGGAAAGCGAAATGGCCAGCAACCTGGCCGCCATGAAGCGGGTCGAGCCGTCCTTTTCGGTGACCGAGTTCGTGCAGGGTGCGCGCGGCGCCTATGAGATGATCGTGATGGGCTTCAAGCGCGGCGATCTGGATCAGATTCAGCCCTTCCTGGCCGAGGATGTGTTCGATAGCTTCGTCGAGGCGGTGTCAGCTCGCGAAGACCAGGGGCTGAGCATCGACGCCGAATTCATCGGCGTGCGCGAAGTGGCGCTGCGCGATGTGAGTTTTGACAAGGACACCAACCGCGCCGAGATCTCGGTCCGGCTCGTGGGCGAGTTGACCGAGGTGGTGCGCGACCAGGAAGGCGCCATCGTCGATGGTAGCCCGACGTCGGTGAAACGCCAAAAGGATACCTGGGTGTTCGCCCGCGAAATGGGCAGCGACGATCCCAACTGGTTGCTGGTCGCTACGGACGCATGATTGGGACGCTCCGCGCCGCATGTGTGGTGGCGGGCCTGATGGCCAGCGCCGGCGCGGCGGGCGCGGAGACGACAGTCGAGATCCTGGACTTCACCGATCTCGAGGGCTGGGACCAGGACGACCACGGCGCCGCCCTGTCGGTATTCCTCGACACCTGCGCCGATCTCGCCGATCCCGACTGGCGCACTCTTTGCGCGGTGGCTCAGACCGAAGGGCCGGATAATCCCCGCGCCTTTTTCGAGTTGTTCTTTCGTCCGGTGGTGATCCGCGACGGGGCCGATCCGATGTTCACCGGTTATTTCGAACCGGAGCTGGATGGCTCGCGCTATCCCACGGCGCGGTTCCGATACCCGCTCTACAAGATGCCGCCCGAGGCGCGTGCCGCCAACCCGTGGCTGAGCCGACGTGACATTCTCACCAGCGGCGTGATGGATAATCGCGGGCTGGAGATCGCCTGGGTGGACGATCCGGTGGAGCTGTTCTTTCTGCAAATCCAGGGCTCGGGCCGCATCCGTTTGCCGGATGGACAGACGCTGCGCGTGGGTTACGGGGGCGCAAATGGCCACGATTACCGTTCGATTGGGGTGGAGCTGGTGCGGCGCGGCATCTACAAGGCGCATCAGGTCAGCGCGCAGGTCATCAAGAACTGGGTGCGCCGCAACCCGGAGGCGGGCGAGGAGTTGCTGTTTCACAACCCCTCTTACGTGTTTTTCCGCGAACTGACCCATGTGGGCATGGACAAGGGTCCGTTGGGGGCCATGAATCGCTCGATCACCGCGTTGCGCAGCGTGGCGGTAGACCCCGCCTTTACCCCGCTGGGCGCTCCGGTTTGGGTCGAAAAGGACGGCGAGGGGCCGATGCGCCGTTTGATGATCGCGCAGGATACCGGCTCGGCGATCAAGGGGGCCCAGCGCGCCGACATCTTCTTCGGCACCGGCGACGCGGCCGGGCTGGCGGCTGGGCGGCTGCGCGA
The DNA here is from genome assembly GCA_003511785.1 of Paracoccaceae bacterium. Taxonomy (GTDB): domain Bacteria; phylum Pseudomonadota; class Alphaproteobacteria; order Rhodobacterales; family Rhodobacteraceae; genus UBA7951. Next base: position 11,868 of record DOIS01000001.1, on the reverse strand, counting down.
TCCCGGCCGGCTGGTGGTGCTGCTGCCGATCCAGCGGGCCTATGCGATGTTGCCGGACGAGATGTGATGACCCGCCGCCGCCTGACCCCCGAGGAGATCGAGCTGTGGCGCCGCGTGGCCGCCCGGGCCGAGCGGCTGCATCCCGACCGCCCCGACCCTGACCCCCGCGCCAAGCCTAAGCCCAAGCCGACGCCCACCCGGCGCAGCGCCGCGCGTTTCGAGCCTTTCGAGCTGGGCCAAAAGGGGCAGGAGAAATCGCGCGGACATGACCTGCAAACCGGGCTGACCGAACGATTGGCCAATGCCCCGGTCCAGATGGATCAGAAGGCGTTTCAGCGCATGAAGCGCGGCAAGCTGAAGCCCGAGGCGCGGGTCGATCTGCACGGGATGCGGCTTGACCAGGCGCATGGGGTCTTGATCCGGTTCATCCTTTCCTCGCAGGCCTCCGGGTGTCGGCTGGTGCTGGTGATCACCGGCAAGGGCAAGCACCGGGAAGAGCCCGGTCCGATACCGACCCCGCGCGGTGTGTTGAAACACCAGGTCCCGCAATGGCTGCGGATGCCGCCCATGGCGCAGGCGGTGCTGCAAGTGACGCCGGCGCATCAGCGCCATGGCGGCGAGGGCGCCTACTACGTCTATCTCCGGCGCGCGCGGTGAGCGCGGGTCAGCAAGATTGACAAACGGCTAAATAGTAAGTTTACTTTCTATTAACCAGGGAGGGGGCCGGATGTCACCGAAGTTAGGCACGCTGGACGAGTTGCCGCAGGATTATCGCGACGCGATGGCCGCCGCCGGGGTCGCGCCGCTCTGGCCGATGATGCGCAACGTCCTGCCGCACGTCCTGCCGCAGCCGGTGACGAAACCGGGTTACTGGAACTACGATGCTCTGCGCCCCCTTTTGCACCGCGCGGGCGAATTGACCCCGGTCGAGAAGGCCGAGCGCCGGGTTTTGGTCCTCTCCGACCCGGGGCGCGGCGTGGGGGCGATGCAGGCGACCTCGACGATCTATCTTGGGCTGCAACTCCTCTTGCCCGGCGAGACCGCGCCCGCTCATGTCCACACGCCCAGCGCCGTGCGGATCATGGTCGAGGGGCAGGGCGCCTATACCGTGGTCGACGGCGAACGCCTGCCGATGGAGGAGGGCGATCTGGTCCTGACGCCCGGCGGTGAATGGCATGATCACGGCCATGAGGGGAGCGGGCCGGTGGTGTGGCTCGATGCGCTGGACCTGCCGATCTTCGTCTATCTGGAAGGCTCTTATGCCGAGGAGGGGCCGTTGCAGTCCCAGCGCAACCGCCCGGATGCAAGCCAGGTGGAATATCTTTCCGCCGGGCTGCGCCCAGCGCGCAAGCCGGGTGCCGGGACGCGGCGCTACCCGATGATGCGCTATCCCTGGACCCGAACCGAGGCCGCCCTGCGCCAGATGGCGGCGCACGGCGGCGATCCGGTGGCGGAACTGGACTACGTGAACCCCGAGACCGGCGACGACATTCTGCCTGCGCTGGGCTTCACCGCCATGATGCTGCCCGAGGGCGCCGCCGAGGCACCGCCCTTACGCTCCTCCTCCGCCGCGTTTCACGTGGTCAAGGGGCGTGGGTGCACCCTCATCGACGGGGAGCGGATCGACTGGGGGCCGAAGGACAGCTTCACCGCGCCGGTCTTTGCCGACATTCGCCACGAGGCGGCCGAGGAGTCCTTTCTCGTCCGCATCCATGACCGCCCGCTTCAGGAAAAGCTGGGCTATTATGAGGAACGCGCCCGATGACCGCCTATCTCTTCGATCCGCCCCGTGTCTTTTCCATCCCGATCACGGGCGAGACGGCGGAATACCCGGTGTCCCGGATCTTCTGTGTGGGCCGGAACTATGCCGCCCATGCCGCCGAGATGGGCGGCGAGGTGGACCGCGAGGCGCCGTGGTATTTCACCAAATCCCCCCAGCACGCGGTGGGGAGCGGCGCCGAGATGCCCTATCCGCCGGGCACCGAGAACTATCATCACGAGATCGAACTGGCCTTTGCGATCGGCCTGCCGGTCTTTCGCGCGGATGCCGCGACCGCGCGCAAGGCGATCTGCGCCTATGGTGTCGCGCTGGACATGACCCGGCGCGATCGCCAGCAGGACGGCAAGGACAACCGCCGGCCCTGGGATCTGGGCAAGGATGTTGAGGGCTCGGCCGTGTTCGCGCCGCTGACCCGCGCCACCGAGCTTGGCGCGCTGGGCGACCGGCGCATCCACCTGGAGGTCAACGGCGAGACACGCCAGGACGCCACGCTGTCCGAACTGGTCTGGAGTTGCGAGGAGGTGGTCGCGCATCTGTCGCGGTTTTATCACCTGCACCCCGGCGACGTGGTGATGACCGGCACCCCGGCGGGCGTGGGCCCGGTGGTGGCGGGGGATGTCATCACCGGCGGGATAGATGGGCTGGAGCCGATTTCGCTGAGCCTCGGCGACCCGGAGTGACATGACCCGGCGGTCGTGCCCTTGGCGCGCGTGGAGCAGGGGTATTTTCGAACCCGAAAGAAGCAGGGGCGCGCGCTAGATCGGGACCGCGCCCGGGAGGGGTGGAAATGGACCAGGAACGGGTTCTCATCGCCGGCGGCGGCATCGGCGGGCTGGCCACGGCGATCGGGTTGGCGCGCAAGGGCGTGGCGAGCCTGGTTCTGGAAAAGTCGCGCCGGCTGGGCGAGATCGGCGCGGGCATCCAGCTGGGCCCCAATGCCTTTCACGCCTTCGACTATCTTGGCGTGGGCGACGCGGCACGGGCCATGGCGGTCTATATCGACAACCTGCGCCTGATGGATGCGCTCTCGGGTGACGAGATCACGCGCATTCCGCTAGGCGACGATTTCCGCGCGCGGTTCGGCAATCCTTATGCCGTGGTGCATCGCGGCGATCTGCACGGCGTGTTCCTGCGCGCCTGTGAAGACGATTCGCATGTGGGCCTGCGCACCAGCGCCGAGGTGGTGGATTATCGGCAAGACGGAGCCGGGGTGCGCGCGATCCTCGCGGACGGCGAGGAAATCGCGGGTTCGGCTTTGATCGGGGCGGATGGGCTCTGGTCCAACATCCGCAAGCGCGTGATCGGGGACGGGGTGCCGCGCGTCTCGGGCCACACCACCTATCGCTCGGTAATCCCGGTCGAGGACATGCCCGAGGACCTGCGCTGGAACGCCGCGACGCTCTGGGCCGGGCCGCGCTGCCACATCGTGCACTACCCGCTCTCGGGCTGGAAATTCTTCAATCTGGTCGTCACCTATCACAACGACGCGCCCGCGCCCGTCGCCGGTCAGCCCGTGGGCCATGACGAGGTGCGGCGCGGGTTCGAGCATGTGGCGCCGGTGGCGCGGCAGATCATCGATCGGGGGCAGGACTGGAAGCTCTGGGTGCTTTGCGACCGCGATCCGGCGATGACCTGGGTGGATGGGCGCGTGGCGCTGCTGGGGGACGCGGCGCATCCCACGCTGCAATACCTGGCGCAGGGGGCCTGCATGGCGATGGAGGATGCCGTGGCGCTGTCGCACCATGTCGCGGCGACCGGCGACATTCCGTCAGCGCTCGCCGCCTATCAGGAGATGCGGCGGTTGCGCACCGCGCGGGTGCAGCTGCAATCCCGTGCGGTGGGCGAGCATGTCTATCACCCGGACGGCGCCCATGCCGCTCTGCGCAACGCGGTGATGAGCGCCAAATCGCCCGAGGATTGGTATGACACGATGGCCTGGCTCTACGGCTCGACCGGGTTGGGCGGGGCGGTGACATCGACCACCGCCCCGCTCTGAGCGGTCAACCCCAGCGCGGCGTGGTCTTGTCAAGGAACGCGGAGATGCCATGCGCGGCTTCCTCGCCTTCCCATGTGTCGGCCAGCCGGATGATCGTGTCCTCGATCACCGCGTCGTCGATGCGCGGGCCAAGGGCACGGGCCAGCGCCTTCGATGCGCCCACCGCACGCGGGGCGACCGAGAGATAGGGCGCGACCTCGGCCTCGACGGCGGCATCCAGATCGGCGGCGGGGACGGCGCGGGCGGCGATGCCCAGTTCCACCGCCTCGGCCGCGCCGAAGATCCGGGCCGACATGAAGACGCGGCGCGCGCGCCCCTCGCCCATCCGGGCCAGCACATAGGGGCTGATCGTGGCGGGGATCAGGCCCAGCCGGGTCTCGGTCAGGCCGAATTTTGCCCCTTCCTCGGCGATCGCCACGTCGCAGATACAGGCCATGCCGACCCCGCCGCCGAAGGCGCCGCCATGCACCCGCCCGATCAGCGGCGTGGGCATCTCGTTCATCGCGCGCAGCATCTCCGCCAGCTTGCGCGCCTCGGCCATGCGGGTTTCGCGGTCGGCCTCGATCTGTTTCTTCATCCAGCCCAGGTCGCCCCCGGCGCAGAACACCTTGCCCGCCCCTTGCAGCACCATGGCGCGCGTTTCGTCGGCGGCGCCGATGGTGCGCGCCACGTCGGTCAGTTCCTCGATCATCTGCCCCGAGAGCGCGTTGCGCATCTCGGGCCGGTTCAGGGTCACGGTCGCAACGCCGCGCGCGTCGATCTCGCAGGTGATATGGTCATAGCTCATGCCGGGCTCCTCAGGCTCTTGGCGAATTCCGCGACACCGGCCAGCCGCGTCAGGTCGATGCCGGTCTCGTATCCACGGTCGTGCAGCAGCCGCACCACCGCCTCGGTGGCGACATTGCCCTTGGCACCGGGGGCATAGGGGCAGCCGCCCAACCCGCCCACGGCGGCGTCGAAGACTCGCAGCCCCGCGTCGAGCGACACCGCGATATTGTCCAGCGCACGCCCGTGGGTGTCGTGGTAGTGCCCAGCCAGCCGGGCGGGCGGCACCGCCTGCGTCACGGCCTCGAGCATTGCGCCGATGCTCTCCGGCGTGCCTGCGCCGATGGTGTCGCCCAGGCTGATCTCGTAGCAGCCCATCTCCAGCAGCTTTGCCGCGACCTCGGCCACCTTGGCGGGTGCGACCGGCCCGTCATAAGGGCATTCGGCCACGCAGGAGACATAGCCGCGCACCGGCATGTCCGCATCGCGCGCCGCTTCCATCACCGGGGCGAAGCGCTCCAGGCTTTCGGCGATGGAGCAGTTGATATTGGCCTGGCTGAAGCCCTCGGAGGCCGAGCCGAAAATCGCGACCTCGTCGGCGCGGGCGGCCAGCGCGCCCTGGAACCCGCGCAGGTTGGGGGTCAGCACCGCATAGGCCACGCCGGGGCGCCGGGTGATCCCGGCCATGACATCCGCGGCGTCGGCCATCTGCGGCACCCACTTCGGGCTGACGAAGCTCGTCACCTCGATCTTGGCAAACCCGCACTCCGAGAGCGTGTCCACCAGCCGAATCTTGTCGGTGGTGGCGATCTGGGCCTTCTCGTTCTGAAGCCCGTCGCGAGGGCCCATCTCGAAGACGGTGACGTGGTTTGATGCGGTTTCACCCATCCTGCGGCTCCAATTGCAAAAGCAATGTCCCGTCGGTCACCTGGTCGCCCTCGGCAGCCAGCACCTCGGCCACCACCCCGTCGCGCGGGGCGGTGAGCGTGTGCTCCATCTTCATCGCTTCCAGCACCATCAGAGCATCGCCGGTGGCGACCTCCTGACCCGGCGTGGCCTTGACCAGCTTCACCAGTCCCGGCATCGGCGCGATGATCGCGTCGCCCCCGGCCTGGTCGGCATCCGCGCCCGCCAGCGCATCGGGCCGGTCGAAGGCAAAGCTGCACCCGTCCGCGAAGACACTGACCGAGGCGCCATGCAGCACCACGTCGGCCCGCAGGGATCGCCCGTCATGGGTCACGGTCACGGCGCTGCCCGCCCCCGGCACACAGCGTAGCGTTACTGTCTCGGTGCCAGCCACCTCATAGCGGTCATGGCCCAGCGGCGTGACACGGTGATCCAACCGCGTGCCCTTGTGGTCGAGCGCGACATATTGCTTGGCGTCGGTCCAGTGCCGCCAGCCGGCCAGCCGGTCCCACGGGTCGGCGCCGTCGCGCGGTTTCAACAGCCCCAGCGCCCCGAGGGCGGCCAGCGCGGTGATATGGGCGGGCGGCTCGGCCTCGGCGGTGAGCGCGTCGATGTCGCGCGCGATCAGGCCGGTGTCCACCTCGCCCCGGGCGAAACCCTCGTGCCGCGACAGTGCGCCCAGGAATTCCAGGTTGGTCACGGACCCGGCGACATGCGTTTCGGCCAGGGCCGTGTTGAGCAGGTTCAGAGCCGCGGCCCGCGTCGGTCCGTGCACGATCAGCTTGGCGATCATCGGGTCGTAGAAGGGCGAGATCTCGTCTCCCTCGCGCACGCCGCTGTCGACGCGCACCGGCCCGTTGGTGAACTCGGTGCCCTGCGGAAACGACAGGTGCTCCAGCGTGCCGGTGGCAGGCAGGAAGCCCTTGGGAACGTCCTCGGCATAGATGCGCGCCTCGAAGGACCAGCCGTCGATCCTCAGATCGTCCTGTGCGAAGGGCAGCGGCTCGCCGCTGGCCACGCGCAGCTGCAACTCGACGAAGTCCAGCCCGGTGATCGCCTCAGAGACCGGGTGCTCCACCTGGAGCCGGGTGTTCATCTCCATGAACCAGAACCCGTCCGTGCGCAGCGGGCCGGAGCCGTCCACGATGAACTCCACCGTGCCCGCGCCCTGGTAGCCGATGGCCTTCGCCGCCTCGACCGCGGCCTTGCCCATCGCGTCGCGCACCTCCTCGGGCATGTCGGGGGCGGGGGCCTCTTCGATCACCTTCTGGTGGCGACGTTGCAGCGAGCAATCGCGTTCGAAGAGATGCACGGCGTTGCCGTGGCCATCGCCGAACACCTGGATCTCGATATGGCGCGGCTGGGTTATGAATTTCTCGATCAGGCAGACGGGATCGCCGAAGCTGGCTTGCCCCTCGCGCTGGGCGCCTTCGAGCGCCGTCTTGAAGTCCTTCGGATCCTCGACCAGCCGCATCCCCTTGCCGCCGCCGCCGGCGCGCGCCTTGATGAGCACGGGGTACCCGATCTTGTCGGCCTCGGCCGCGAGGAAATCAGCGTCTCGGCTCTCACCGTGATAGCCCGGCACCACCGGAACGCCGGCCTCTACCATCAGCGCCTTGGCCGCATCCTTGAGCCCCATGGCCCGGATGGCAGAGGCGGGCGGGCCGATGAAGACCAGCCCGGCGGCCTCGACCGCCTCGACGAAATCGGGGTTCTCGGAGAGGAACCCGTAACCCGGATGGATCGCCTGCGCGCCGGTTCTCAAGGCGGCCTCGATGATCCGGTCCCCCTTGAGATAGCTTTCCGAGACCGCCGCCGCGCCGATATGCACGGCCTCGTCGGCCATGGCGACGTGCTTGGCATTTGCATCGGCGTCCGAGAACACGGCGACCGTGCGCACCCCCAGCCGCTTGGCGGTAGTGATGACCCGGCAGGCGATCTCGCCCCGGTTGGCGATCAGGATCTTGTTAAACATTTAGGTCACTCCCAAAATCCTCGACCACTTCGAACCGCTCGAACAGCAATTCGGTGTCGGGGGTGAAATCGGTGATGCAGGCGAGATAGGCGGCATAGCCGTTCCGCCAGTGCGCCAGGTCGCGGAACTCGCCCTGCGGCGGGATGCGGACCTGGTCCATCTCGGCAAAGCGCAGCCGCTCCAGCGACAGGGTGCGCGTGGCAAGCTGGGGGGCGCCGTCCCAATCGGTGGCGATGTCCACGCGGCCGACTTCCGGCAGCGCCTCTTTCCCGTCTTCGAACTCGGACAGGGCGGCGCAAGTGGCGGTCTTGGCCCCGCTGCGCATCAGTGCCAGGATCTCGGCATTGAGAACGGGGCCATCGCCGGGCGATAGACCGCGGCCCCAGGCCAGCGCGCCGATGCCTCTTTGATGGTCACAGCCATGGCCGCCTCACATCCGGAACACGCCGAAACGCGTATCCTCGATCGGGGCGTTCAGGGCGGCGCTCAGGCTCAGCGCCAGCACTTCGCGGGTCTTGCGCGGATCGACGATGCCATCGTCCCAGAGCCGCGCCGAGGCGTAGAGCGGGTGGCTCTGCTCCTCGAACATCTCCAGCGTGGGGCGCTTGAACTCGGCCTCCTCCTCGGCCGACCAGGTGCCACCTGCTCGTTCGATCCCGTCGCGCTTGACGGTGGCCAGCACGCCCGCGGCCTGTTCGCCGCCCATCACAGATATGCGCGAATTGGGCCAGGTCCACAGGAAGCGCGGCGAATAGGCCCGCCCGCACATGCCGTAATTGCCCGCCCCGAAGGAGCCGCCCACCAGCATGGTGATCTTGGGCACGCTGGTGGTGGCCACCGCCGTGACCAGTTTCGCCCCGTCCTTGGCGATGCCGCCGGACTCGTATTTCTGGCCCACCATGAAGCCGGTGATGTTTTGCAGGAAGACCAGCGGGATCTTGCGCTGGGAACACAGCTCCACGAAATGCGCGCCCTTCACGGCGCTCTCCGAGAACAGCACGCCGTTATTGGCGACGATCCCCACCGGCATGCCCATCACATGGGCGAAGCCGCAGACCAGCGTGGTGCCATAGCGCGCCTTGAACTCGTCGAAGCGCGAGCCATCGACCACGCGGGCGATCACTTCGCGGATATCGTAGGGCGTTTTCAGGTCGGCCGGCACCACGCCCAGGATCTCGTCGGGGTCATAGGCGGGCTCTTCCGGCGTTGCCATGTCGAGCTGCGCGGGTTTCACCCGGTTGAGGTTCGCCACCGCCTGCCGGGCCAGGGCCAGCGCGTGGGCGTCGTCATTGGCCAGGTAGTCGGCCACGCCCGAAAGCCGCGTATGCACGTCGCCGCCGCCCAGGTCTTCGGCGCTGACCACCTCTCCCGTCGCGGCCTTCACTAGCGGCGGACCGGCGAGGAAGATCGTGCCCTGTTCGCGCACGATGATGGTCACGTCCGACATGGCCGGCACATAGGCCCCACCGGCGGTGCAGGAGCCCATCACCACGGCGATCTGCGGGATGCCTCGCGCGCTCATGTTGGCTTGGTTGTAGAAGATGCGCCCGAAATGGTCGCGGTCTGGGAACACCTCGTCCTGCTGCGGCAGGTTGGCGCCGCCGCTGTCAACCAGGTAGACGCAGGGCAGTTTGTTCTGAAGCGCGATTTCCTGCGCACGCAGGTGTTTCTTGACCGTCATCGGGAAATAGGTGCCGCCCTTCACGGTGGCATCGTTGCAGACCACCATCACCTCGCGCCCCGATACCCGGCCGATGCCCGCCACCATCCCGGCCGAGGGGCTCGCGCCGTCATACATCCTATGGGCGCCGAACATCCCCACCTCGAGGAAGGGCGAGCCGGGATCCAGCAGGCGCGACACCCGCTCGCGCGGCAGGATCTTGCCGCGGCTCACGTGACGGTCGCGCGCCTTTTCGCCGCCTCCGGCCATGGCCAGTGCGGCGGCCTCGTGGATCGGCTCCATGGCGCGTTCATGCGCCGCCACATTGGCGGCGAAGGTCTCGGATCGGGGCGAGAGGGTCGAGGTGAGTTTCACGTGTGTCTCCTCCGGGTTTCAGGGCGGGCCCCGTCGGGGCCGGTGCGCGGGCGCATGGGATGGGCGCGGTCAGTCACGGCCAAGCTCCTTCTTCAGGTCGGTCAGCTCGCGTTCGAGGAAATACGAGGTGATCGACCGGATGATGACCAGCAGCAGCAGGAACAACAGGTCGGAGAACCTGAGACTCAGCGCCGTGTGGATCACGTCCGAGACGATGAACAGCTCGAGCCCGGCCAGGATGTAGCGGCCCAGCTCGATGCGTTCGCGGTTGGTCTTGTTGACCCGCTCCGGCCCGCGCCGCGCCACTTCGGCCACGGCGACGCCCAGGATGAACCGCGTGGCCCCGATCAGCAGCAGCAGGATGGCAAAGAGGTCGATGAGGGCGGCCCAGCCCCTCGAACAGGTGCACGAGCCAGGCAAAGCGGCCGTGCAGGATGCCGCCCTCGGTCTCCATGCCGATCAACTGCTCCATCACCGGCCTCCCCGGGTCGGGCGAGAGCTGCGGGTGATGGTGGCGGATGGTGTCATGGCGTCACCCTCAATGCCCGCCGTGACCGTGTTCGGTCATGGCCGCGATCCGCGCCGTCTGCGCCGGGGTCAGACGCGCGTCCAGTTCGTCTTCGAGCCGGGCCCAGGCCGCCTTGCCCCGTGCGTTCAGCCGGGCGCGGTCCTCTTCCAGGCCCTTGCGCACGTAGTCGGCCAGCTGCGCACAGGCATTGTCCAGCGCGCGCCGTGTCTCGCCGGGCACCGCCGCGACCCAGAGCTTCCCGCCCAGCGCCTCCTCGCAGCCCTCGGGCGTGGCCAGGGCGACGCCGCGCGCGGTGTCCAGATCGACGCCCCGCGCCCAGTCCGCCGGCAGGCCGAGGTCGAGATAGGCCAGCGCGGGGTTGTGCGCGGCGAACCGGCCCATGGGGTTCGGGATCAGCCACAGATGCACCATCGCCAGCCGGGTTCGGCCATCACTGGCCCCGTCGCGCTCCAGCCAGCCCCGCTCCAGCCAGCCCAGCACGGGCCGGGTCTCGGTCGCCGCGTGCAGCGCGGCGGTCATGTCATGCACGTGCCAGCGGTCCTGTGATCCGGCGAAGCCCTCGGGCATGGGCTCTCCGGGTGCGATGCGGACATTGTAGGACAGCGCGACCAGCCGCCTTTCACCGGCGATGTCGGAATACATCAGGTTGCTGGGCCGGGCCGGGTCGATGCGGTCGCCGGTGACGTAATCCGGCCCCTCGGGGTGATACCAGTGCTGGCCCATCAGCGGCTCGTCCCCGCCGAAGCTGCGCCAGCCTTCGCGCTTGGCCACCCGCCAGTCGGCAAACTCC
>DOIS01000001.1:505-778 GCA_003511785.1 Paracoccaceae bacterium | reverse complement strand
CCCCCCGCCAGTCGGCAAACTCCGCCGCCGCACGGGCGGTGGCGACCTGCGACTCGAGCGATTGACCGGCCAGCGCCGGCGTGGCGGCCGCCAGGGCCAGGATCAGGGACATCAGGGGACGTCGCATGAGGGTTCCTCCATGTTTTCCGGGGCATCGCCCCGAAAACGTGCGGCGCAGGCGCGCGTTCCGCGCCTATTGCATGGCGCCCATCAACTCCCGCCCGATCAACATCCGCCGGATCTCGGAGGTGCCCGCCCCGATCTCCATCAGCT
>DOIS01000001.1:0-169 GCA_003511785.1 Paracoccaceae bacterium | reverse complement strand
TCTCCATCAGCTTGGCATCGCGGAACAGCCGGCCCACCGGGTTGTCGGTCAGGTACCCGGCCCCGCCGAAGGCCTGCACCGCCTGGTGCGCCTGGACCATCGCCTGTTCGCTGGCATAGAGACAGCAGGCCGCGGCATCCTGCCGAGTCACGGTGCCCCGGTCGCAGGC
>DOIS01000052.1:7321-8626 GCA_003511785.1 Paracoccaceae bacterium | reverse complement strand
GCGCCTCGGGGCCGGTGTTGCCCTGTGCCAGGAGCTTGGCCGACAGTTCCGCCACAACGTCGCCGTTCTCGGCATGGACCATGGCGATGCCGCCCAGCTCGGCCAGGCGCTGGAAGCTGGCGTAAAGCTCGTCATCGTTTACCATCAAGGCGCCCTTGTAGGCCATGAAATGCTTGAAGGTGTTGATGCCGCGGGTCTCGATCACGGTCTTCATCTCGTTGAAGAGATGCTCGCCCCACCAGGTCACCGCCATGTGGAAACTGTAATCGCAATTGGCGCGGGTGGACTTGTTGTCCCAGCGTTTGAGCGCGTCGAGCAGGCTCTCGCCCGGGCTGGGCAGGGCGAAATCCACCACCATGGTAGTGCCCCCGCGAGCGCGGCGCGGGTGCCGCTCTCGAAATCGTCGCTGGAATAGGTGCCCATGAAGGGCATCTCCAGGTGCGTGTGCGGGTCGATCCCGCCCGGCATGACGTAGCAGCCGGTGGCGTCGAGATCCTCGCCGCCCTTCAGGTCCGGGCCGATCTCGGTGATCTTGCCGTTCTCGACGCGCACATCGGCCTTGTAGGTCAGGTCGGCCGTGACCACGGTGCCGTTCTTGATGATGGTGCTCATGTATCGTCTCCCCGTTTTCTCCGTTTTTCCAGCCAATAGCCGATCACGCCATAGACCAGCGTCGCCACCAGCGCCGAGCCCGCCGCCGAGAGCAGCACCTCGCCGGTCAGCGGCACGCCGCGCAGCCATTCCATCCCGATCAGAAGCAGCAGGAAAACCGCTCCGAAAACCAGGATCTGCTGCCAGAATTTCACACCCATCGCGTTCCTCATACAGATCCGAAACAGTCGATCGCCGGCCCGTGCACGCCGATGTCGAGCGGGCCGAAATCGCTCTCGACGCAGAGCGAGAAATACCCCGCACTCGGCAGGTAGATCAGCCGGTAGCAGCCGTCTCCGCGCGCCACGGACCAGCATTTCTGGGTGATGCCGCCCGAGAAATTCACCGTCACGGGGCGCGGCCCGCGCAGGTTGGCCTTGAACGCCTCGAGCGTCATCCGACCGGCCCGCGTGTCCACCGGCCAGGCCGCGATCTCGCCGGCGATCAACGCCTTGATCCTGTCTGCCACAGCCGCCATGGCACACTCCTGTCAGGGCCGGGCCCCGTGCTACTCCACAATCTCCGCCGTCTCGACCACCGCGTGCAAGAGCACATCCGCCCCGGCGGTGGCCCGGTCCTTGCTGATCTCCTCGGCCTCGTTATGGCTCAGCCCGTCGACGCAGGGGCACATGATCATCGCCGTGGGGGCCACGC
>DOIS01000052.1:0-6983 GCA_003511785.1 Paracoccaceae bacterium | reverse complement strand
ATCGCCGTGGGGGCCACGCGATTGATCCAGCAGGCATCGTGCCCCGCGCCCGAGATGATGTCGCGGTGGGAGTAGCCCAGCCGCTCGGCGGCGCGGCGCACCGCATCGACGCAGGTTTTGTCGAATTCCACCGGGTCGAAGCCGCCGACCTTCTCGAATTCGACCTCCAGCCCCATCTCGTCGCAAACCTTCTGCGCGCCCTCGCGCAGGCGGGTTTCCATATCCTCGATCACCGACAGTTCGGGGCTGCGGAAATCGACGGTGAACACGGCCCTGCCCGGGATCACGTTGCGCGAGTTGGGAAAGATGTCGATATGGCCGGCCGCGCCCACCGCGTCGGGCGCGTGGGAGAGCGCGGTCTCGTCCACCAGTTCCAACACCCGGGCCATGCCGAGGCCGGCATTCTTGCGCATCGGCATGGGCGTCGAGCCGGTATGCGCGTCCTTGCCGGTGATCGTCACCTGGGTCCAGCTCAGCCCCTGGCCGTGGGTGACGACGCCCACGTCCTTGCCCTCGGCCTCGAGGATCGGGCCCTGTTCGATATGCAGCTCGAAGAAGGCGTGCATCTTGCGCGCGCCCACCTCTTCCTCGCCCTTCCAGCCGATGCGGTCCAACTCGTCGCCGAAGCGCTTGCCCTCGGCATCCTCGCGCGCATAGGCCCAGTCCTGGGTGTGCATTCCGGCGAAGACGCCCGAGGACAGCATGGCGGGCGCAAAGCGCGTGCCCTCCTCGTTGGTGAAGTTGGTCACCACGATGGGGTGTTTCGTCTTGATATCCAGGTCGTTGAGCGTGCGCAGGATCTCCAGCCCGCCCAACACGCCCAGAACCCCGTCATATTTCCCACCCGTGGGCTGGGTGTCGAGGTGGCTGCCCACATAGACCGGCAGCGCGTCCGCGTCGGTGCCCTCGCGTCGCGCGAACATGTTGCCCATCCGGTCGAGCCCCATGGTGCACCCCGCCGCCTCGCACCAGCTCTGGAACAGGGCGCGGCCCTCGGCATCGGCGTCGGTCAGCGTCTGGCGATTGTTGCCGCCGGCGACGCCGGGGCCGATCTTGGCCATCTCCATCAGGCTGTCCCACAGCCGGTCGCCATCGATCTTCAGGTTCTAGCCCGGGCCCGGTCCGTCCGCGTTCATCTGTCACTCCCCGTTGCGGCGTGGTCGCCGTCTTCGTGTAATGATTTGACCAAACGGTCAAAGCCACGCTATCATGGCGACCCTATCAGTCAAGGAATTGCACCGGCCGATGCCCGATCCCCAAGCAGCCCCGCCCGAAAAAGCGGCACAGGGCAAATCCCGGCCCCGACCACGCACCCGAATCCAGGCGCGCAACCGCGCCGCCATCCTCGAAGCCGCGCTGGACGTGTTTTCGGCCCAAGGGTTCCGGGGCGCGACCGTAGACCAGATCGCCGCGGCGGCGGGCCTCAGCAAGCCCAACCTGCTTTACTACTTCCCCTCAAAGGAGGCGATCCACGCGGCGCTTCTGGAGCGGCTGCTGGACACTTGGCTGGACCCGCTGCGCGAAATGGATGCCGAGGGCGACCCGCTCGACGAGATCCTGGCCTATGTGCGGCGCAAGCTGGAGATGAGCCGCGCGTATCCCCGCGAAAGCCGCTTCTTCGCCAACGAGATCGTGCAGGGCGCCCCGCGCATCCACGCGGTGCTGTCGACCGATCTCAAGGCGCTGGTGGACGAGAAGGCGGCGCTGATCCAGGGCTGGACCGAGGCGGGACGGCTGGCGCCGGTGCACCCGCATCACCTGATCTTCTCGATCTGGTCGCTGACCCAGCATTACGCCGATTTCGACGTGCAACTGCGCGCCGTTCTGGGCGAGGAGGACCCGTTCGAGGCGGCGCCCGAGTTCCTGGACACGCTCTATCGACGGATGCTCGGCCCGACATGACGCTAAACCACGCTAACGGCTGAAAACCGCCCGCGCCCCCTTGGCCGCGACCAGCAGCCAAGGTGCCCCATGCAGGACCAGGTCGGCCATATCGAGCGGTCGCGTCAACGCGCCCGCGACCAGCCAGCGCAGCTTTTCCAGGATGTGCGGTTCGGGAACAAAGGGCGCCAGGCCCAGCGTCAAGGCGAGGATCCCGGCCAGCGGCCAAGAGATCCGGTCGAGATAGGAAAACATGGGAAACCTTATCCGAAAGTGGCGCGGTTGACGGGGCTCGAACCCGCGACCCCCGGCGTGACAGGCCGGTACTCTAACCAACTGAGCTACAACCGCGCATCGTCTTTTCGGCGGCCCCTTGACCCGGACCGGGGGCTTGGCAGCGGTGGCGCGGTTGACGGGGCTCGAACCCGCGACCCCCGGCGTGACAGGCCGGTACTCTAACCAACTGAGCTACAACCGCTCACTGCCCGCTTCGGTCGCCCGAAACGTTGGGGTGTATTATGTCCCCGCCCCTGCCCCGTCAAGCGGCGTTTGACGGATTCGGCGCAAAAATTCGCCCGCCTTCCGCGCCCCGCCCCGGGTCCGGCGCGGGGCATCCGTCACGGCCACGATGACGGGTCCGGGCTCATTTGCGGCAGGCCTCCGGGGCCGCGGTGCGCTTCTGGTTTTCGAACGAGGTGAACTGCTCGTTATTGCCCTTCATGCACCAAAGGAAATGCCCCGCCGCTTCAGTGTTCCACACCGGCGACTGACCGCCGCAACCCCGGATCTGCGCCTCCGGCGCCTGGATCGCGGCGGAAGAGCTTGAGAAAGTCCGCGAAGCGATAGCCGCCCGGCGTCACGACGAGGGTCACCACCGGCGTTGATATCGGGGGCGAAAAGGCCGCCGATGCGCCAAAGAGCACGCCAATCGCCAGCGGATAAGGCGAGATGGCCAGCGCTTCGGCCGCCGAGACGGCAATGGGCGCCACAGGCCCGGCAGAGGCGGTGTTCGACAGAACCAACCCAAGAAGCGCGGTCAGGAAGAGCAGCGCGGCGATCATCGCGCGCGGTTCCGCGCCGCCCACGACATCCATGTAGGTTCCATGAACCTCGGACTCTTCGTGTTTCGGCGCTCTTGCGGCGCCGGAGTCATATTTATCAAAGGGTTGGATGGTGGGTGATGAGAGACTCGAACTCCCGACATCTTCGGTGTAAACGAAGCGCTCTACCAACTGAGCTAATCACCCGCGCCCGTGCGGTTTAGACAAGCCCCCGGCAAGGCGCAAGGGGCAAAGCGCGGTGGTCAGGGCGCCGGGGCCAGCCGCTCCTGCCGCCCCTCCGCCACGCGGTAGATCACCCCCTGCCCGCCCGGCATATCGCCGAAATCGGCCACCGGACGGCCCAGCGCCAGGCAGCGGAGCACGCGGCTGGTGATGCCGTGGGTGACGACCACGGACGGCGCGCGCAAGCCTTCCAGGAAATCGGTCAGCCGTTCGGCCAGGGCTGCCAGACCCTCGCCGCCGGGCGCGTGGTCATACCAGCCCAGCGGTGAGGCCTCCGGAGCGAAAAGCGCGGGATGCGCGGCGGCCAGCTCTGCGCGCGGGCGCCCGGCCCAGTCACCCAGCCCGATCTCGGCCAGGCGCGGGTCGCTGTGCATCACGGGCGCCAGCCCCTTGGCGGCGATCCGCGCGGTCTCGCGCGCGCGGCGCTGGGGCGAGACATGCCAGGCCCGCCCGAACGCCCCCGCCTCATGCAGGAGCCGGTTCTGCGCCGCCGCCTGGGCCCGGCCGGCCTCGGTGAGCGGGCTGTCGAACCGCCCTTGAAGGCGGCCCGCGCGGTTCCAGGCGGTTTCGCCATGGCGCAGGATCAGAAGCTCGGGCAGGTCTCGCATGGTCGCTCCTCGTGGCGGGGCTTGCATGGCCCCGGCGCGCAGGGGCAGGATGGCGCGGCGCACGCCCGGGCCGCAATAGCCCGCGACGCGCCGCCCGCACAACCGAGGACCTTTGCAATGCCCTTCGACCCCGCCGCCCATGTGACCCACGCGCCGCACCGGTTCGACCAGTTCGAGATTGGCGAGGTCTTTCGCGCCCCCTCGCGCACCATGACCGAGGGCGTGTTCGCCGCCTTCCAGGCCGCCAGCGGCGACAACCACCCGATCCATTACGACCGCGCCTATCAGGAGCGGCTGGGCCACCCCGAGTTGATGGCGCACGGGTATCAGACGCTGATCCAGGCGGCGATCGGGGCCAGTCCGCGGCGCATGAGATGGGCGAGGCGCTGATCGGCTTCATCTCGCAATCCAGCCGGTTTCTCGCGCCGGTCTATTGCGGCGACATGCTCTACCCGGCCTTCGAGATCACCGCGCTGGAGCGGCGCGAGACCACCGGCACGATGACGCTGGCCATGACCATCCACAACCAGGACGGGGTTTGCGTGGTCGAGGGCGACCAGACCTACCTGTTGCGGCTCAGCTGAGCAGGCGCTCGGCCCCCGCCTCGAGTTCGATCACCACGCCCTGCGGACGGTCCAGTGCCGCCAATTCGGCGTGGTCGAGCCCGCGCAAAAGGCCACGCAGCACGCAAAGCGCGATGCCGTGCGAAACCACGACGACCGGGTCGGTCAGGCCCCGCAGCTCGTCGATGAAGGCGCCGATCCGCGTCGTCATCGCGGCGATGTCCTCGCCCCCGGGCGCGGTGAGGCAGAGATCGAAGATGTCGGTCTCGGAGGCGCCGCGCTCGGCCAGCAGATCGGCCCACATGCGCCCTTCCCAAACCCCCATGCCGACCTCTTTCAGCCGGTCGTCGAAGATCGGCACCAGGCCCGCCGGGGCAAGCGCCAGCTCGGCTGTCTCGCGGGTGCGCCACAGCGGGCTGACGAAAGCACGGGTGCCCGGCGGAAGGCCCAGCCCGGCCAGGATGCGCCCCTGCGCGCTGGCCTGCTCCCGGCCCAGGTCGGTGAGCCGCGACTCGCGCTGGCCCTGGATGCGGCGGTCGCGGTTCCAGTCGGTTTGACCGTGGCGCAACAGGTAAAGGGTGGGATGGGTCATCTGGCGGTCCGTTCGCGATGCGGAGGGGCGAAGGCCAGGCTGTCCAGCACCCGGCTCGCCGCCTTCACGCGGCGATGAAAGATACGGGATTCGATTGCCCGCGCGGATCGCACCGTGGCAACCAAACGTCCGTCCCTCAGCCCGACTGGCGGGGAGTATCCGATTGAAACGCCGGAGAAAATGGTGGGTGATAGAAGATTCGAACTTCTGACATCTTCGATGTGAACGAAGCGCTCTACCACTGAGCTAATCACCCGTGAGGCGGGGTATTACATCTCATCGTCGGGCTTCGCAAGAGGGTCTTTGGCCGGTTTTTCCGAGGGCGTCGCAAGAGCGTCCCTGGGCGGTGTCTCCGTCGGCTTGGACTGGCGCAGCTTGCAGACGATCACGCGGCCGTTCGATTTCTCCTCGCTGCGGTTGATGCGCAGCTTGCCAAGCGGTTGCAGGTTCAACTCGCGCCCGTCGCCGATGGCCTCGCCCAGCACGGCCAGCATCGCCTCGACCACGGGTTTGGCGTCCTTCTTCTTGATGCCCGAGCGCTCCACCACCGTGTCGATCAGCTCTTTCTTCTTCATCTCGGGGGCCGAAACCTGCGGCTCCGACATCTGCACCACCTTGGGCACCGGAGGCTTGGCCGGGGTAGCGGTGCGCGGGGTAGCCTTGGCTGTCGCGGTCTTGGTCGTCGCGGCCCGGGTCGTCGTCGTCTTGCGCGCGGTCGTGCTGCGCTTGGTCGTGCTCGTTGCCATGGGTTTTGCTCCTTTATGGTCCTGCCTGCGCGAAACCTAGCGGGTTTCGCACCCTCTGGCCAGCGTGGCGCATCGTCCCGCACCCGGTCGCGACCTTCATGCCACGAAAAAGGGCGGACCCGCAGGCCCGCCCCTCTCATCCTTGACACACAGCGTTCAGTGCGCGGTGGCGCCGGTCTTGTCCTCGCCCTTGGCCAGCGCGGCGGCGGCGGCCTCCTCTTCGGCGGCCTCGTCCCATTCCACCGGCTCGGGCTGGCGCACCAGGGCGTGTTGCAGCACCTCGGAGACGTGCTTGACGGGGATGATGGTCAGCCCCTCCTTCACGTTGTCGGGGATCTCGGGGAGGTCCTTCTCGTTCTCCTCGGGGATCAGCACCGTCTTGATGCCGCCGCGCAACGCGGCCAGCAGCTTCTCCTTCAGCCCGCCGATGGCCAGCGCATTGCCGCGCAGCGTGACCTCACCGGTCATGGCCACGTCCTTGCGGACCGGGATCTGGGTCAGCACCGACACGATCGAGGTGACCATCGCCAAGCCCGCGCTCGGCCCGTCCTTGGGCGTGGCGCCCTCGGGGACGTGGACGTGGATGTCCCATTTCTCGAAGCGCGGCGGCTTGACCCCGATCTTGGGCCCCACCGAGCGGACGTAACTCGACGCCGCCTCGATCGATTCCTTCATCACGTCGCCCAGCTTGCCGGTGGTCTTCATACGGCCCTTGCCGGGCAGGCGCAGGGCCTCGATCTGCAACAGCTCGCCGCCCACCGAGGTATAGGCCAGCCCGGTCACGACGCCGATCTGGTCCTCCTTCTCGGCCAGGCCGAAGCGGTATTTCGGCACGCCCAGGAAATCGTCGAGATTGTCGGGCGTGACGGTGATCGCCTCGTCCTCCTTCTTGACGATGCGGGTCAGCGCCTTGCGGCAAATCTTGGCGATCTCGCGCTCGAGGTTCCGCACCCCCGCCTCGCGGGTATAGGTGCGGATGATCGCGGTCAGCGCCTCGTCGGTGAGCTTGAACTCCTTGTCCTTCAGACCGTGGTTCTTGATCTGCTTGCTGACCAGGTGCTGTTTGGCGATCTCGCGCTTCTCGTCCTCGGTATAGCCCGAGAGCGGGATGATCTCCATCCGGTCCAGAAGCGGGCCCGGCATGTTGTAGCTGTTCGACGTGGTCAGGAACATCACGTTCGACAGGTCATATTCGACCTCAAGGTAGTGGTCCATGAACGTGCTGTTCTGTTCCGGGTCCAGCACCTCAAGCATGCCCGAAGCCGGATCACCACGGAAATCCTGCCCCATCTTGTCGATTTCATCGAGCA
>DOIS01000043.1 GCA_003511785.1 Paracoccaceae bacterium | reverse complement strand
ATCAATGCGCCACCCCCGCCGCGACGCTTTCATCCACGAACCGCCCCTCCCGGAACCGGTCCAGCGAGAAGGCGTCGGTCAGTGGTGAGTGGCCGCGCGCCATCAGCTCGGCCATGCCCCAGCCCGAGCCGGGGATCGCCTTGAACCCGCCGGTGCCCCAGCCGCAATTGATGAAACAGCCCTCCAGGGGCGTCTTCGACAGGATGGGCGAGCGGTCGCCGGTCATGCCCACGATCCCGCCCCACTGCCGCAGCATCTTCAGCCGCGAGATCATCGGGAAGGTCTCGACCAGGGCGCGCACGGTCTCCTCGATATGGTGGAACGACCCGCGCTGGGTATAGTTGTTGTAGCCATCCGCGCCGCCGCCGATCACCATTTCGCCCTTGTCGGACTGGCTCATGTAGCCATGCACGGTGTTGGCCATCACCACCACGTCCATGCAGGGCTTGATCGGCTCGGACACCAGCGCCTGAAGCGCCACGCTCTCGATGGGCAGGCGGAACCCGGCCATCTGGGCCAGCACGCCGGAATGGCCCGCCACCACCAGCCCCAGCTTGTCGCAGTCGATCGGCCCCTTCGTGGTCTCGACCCCGGCGACGCGCCCGCCCTCGGAGCGGATGCCGGTCACTTCGCATTGCTGGATGATGTCCATGCCCATGTCCGAGCACGCCCGCGCATAGCCCCAGACCACCGCGTCGTGCCGCGCCGTGCCCGCGCGCGGCTGCCAGAGCGCGCCGAGGACCGGGTAACGCGGCCCGCCCGTCTCGATGATCGGGACCAGCCTCTTGACCTCATCGGGCGTGATGAAGCGCGTCTCGACCCCCTGCAGCGCGTTGGCGTGCGCCGTGCGCCTGTAGCCGCGCACCTCGTGCTCGGTCTGGGCCAGCATCATCACGCCGCGGAGCGAGTACATGATGTTGTAGTTCAGGTCCTGGCTCAGATCCTCGTAGAGCGCGCGCGACTTCTCGTAGATCGCCGCCGAGGGGTCCTGGAGATAGTTCGAGCGGATGATCGTGGTGTTGCGCCCGGTGTTGCCGCCGCCCAGCCAGCCCTTTTCCAGCACGGCCACGTTGGTGATGCCGAAATTCCTGCCCAGGTAATAAGCCGTGGCCAGGCCGTGCCCGCCCGCGCCGACGATCACCCCACGTCATAGCGCTTGCGCGGCGCGGGCGACCGCCAGGCCCGCTTCCAGCCGGTATGGAAGCGCAGCGCCTCGCGGGCGACGGCAAGGGCGGAATATCGTCTCATGGCATTCGAATCCGGCTTGGGCGTATCTTGGCCGAGATATGCAACGCCCGGGGGGTCTGTCCATGACGCGAACCGCCGCAATATGGCCCGGTTGCGACATGGGCGCCGCTCACGCCGATTTGCCCTTTTGCCGCGCGCCGGGGCAGATTAGATGGGACCCCAAACGGGAGAGCCCATGTCGTTCTGGATCATCATCATCCTCGCCGCGCTGATCGCGGCCGCAATTCTCGCGCTGGTGCTGCTCAAGTGCAACCCCAACGCCGAGCCTGCCGCCGCCTATGACCTGCGCATCTACCGCGACCAGTTGAAAGAGGTGGACCGCGACCTGGCGCGCGGTGTCATCGACGCGGGCGACGCCGAGCGCATCCGCACCGAGATTTCGCGCCGCATCCTGGCTGCCGATGCCGAGGCGCGGCGCGAGGCCAGCGGGCGCAGCGGCTCGCGCATGGGGGCCGCGCTGGGCGCGGCGCTGGTGGCTGCGGTGATGATCGGCGGCTCGCTCTATGTCTATCGCGAGATCGGCGCGCCGGGTTATGGAGACCTGCCGCAGAAGGACCGCATCGCCATGGCCGAGGAGCGTCGCGCCACCCGCCCCGACCAGGCCACCGCCGAGGCCCGGGTGCCGGCGCGCGATCTGCCCGAGGTGCCCGAGGATTACCGCCGGCTGATCGACCAGCTGCGCGAAACCGTGGCCAACCGCCCCGACGACGCCGAGGGCCACGCCCTGCTGGCGCGGCACGAGGCCAATGTTGGCAATCTCTCGGCCGCGGCGAAAGCCCAGGGCCGGGTGATCGAGCTGAAGGGCGGCGAGGCCACCGCCAACGATTATGCCGAATATGCCGAGCTTCTGGTGCTGGCCGCCGGGGGCTATGTCTCGCCCGAGGCGGAGGCGGCGCTGGAAAGTGCTCTGGCCCTGCAACCCCGGCATGGACCCTCGCGCTATTACCAGGGCCTGCTGATGGCGCAGATCGGCCGCTTCGACGAAGCCTTCCGCATCTGGGACGAGACGCTGCGCGCCAGCCCGCCGGGCGCAGGCTGGGTGCCCGCGATCCGCGCGCAGATTCCCGAAGTGGCCTGGCGCGCGGGTGTGGACTACACCCTGCCGCCCGAGGGCGGTGGCGCCCCTGCCCTGTCCGGGCCCAGCGAGGCCGACATGGCCGCCGCCGCCGACATGACCCCCGAGGAGCGCCAGGAGATGGTGCGCGGCATGGTCGACCGGCTGATGACGCGGCTGGCCGAGGAAGGCGAGCCGCCCGACGACTGGGCGTGGCTGATCGCGGCGCTGGGCGTGCTGGGCGAGTCATCGC
>DOIS01000288.1:483-4785 GCA_003511785.1 Paracoccaceae bacterium | reverse complement strand
CCCTCGCTCAAGGTCAACAGCTCGAACCTCCAGGCCGAGGCGGCGGACCTGCAATCGACCGCCGAGGCGCCGAAATGGGTGGCGATCCGGCATTACGGCTGGCGCAACGAGTTCATCTCGATCTTCCCCAACGCGGTCAAGCTCTGGCCCGTGGACGGACCGGACGTTCGGATCATCCCCTGGTTCAACATCGTCCTGCTCACCGTGCTGGCGGCGGTCGCCTGGGCGGTCTGGGTGCGCTGGCGGAGGTTCCGCGAGCGCCGCCTCGACCCGATGTTCGAGCGCATGGGCGACCGGATCGACCGGCGGCTGAACCGGTAGGGCCGCGTCAGTCGGCGTAGAGATACTCGGTCCGCGCCAGTTCCAGCGCCTTGTCCCCGTCGATGGAGAGGAAGGCGGCCAGTTTCTCGGCGTTCTCCTCGGGCGTGTCGGTCTCGCGCATCTGGTGATAATGCGGGAAGTTGGCGTCCCGGATGCGGTCGGTCTCGTGCGTCATGTCGTTGCGGATCGTCGGCAGCAGGCGCTCCAGGGTGCTGCGGTTGGTCTGCTCGCCCGCCAGCCCGACGCGGCGGGCATGGCCGACGAGATAGTCGTCGCTGAACTGGCACTTGATCTCGAGCATCCGGGTCATCGAGCGGTCGCCGTAGAAATCGTGCAGCAGGTCCAGGTTGGCCGGGTCCATGCAGACGATCAGCCGGTCACTGTCGTAGTATTCGAACAGCATCCGCATCAGCGCGCGCCGGTGCCGGGTGCGTTTCTCCAGCGTGGCCTGGATGCCGCCCAGGTCGGGCAGGGGGGTGTCCTCCTCGTTGAAGAGGTATTCGATCGTCGGCACGTTCAGCACGTGCCGCACCCGCTCCAGCAGCCGCTTTGCCACGTGCCATTTCTTGCATACCACGATCAGCAACTCGCGCTCGCGGCCCAGCGTGCTCTCGGTCTCCCAGAACCGGGTGGCGAAGCGCCGCCCGATCCGTCCCCGCCCGGTGAGGAACTTGAACAGGCTGGCGCCCTCGTTCGAGATCTGGAAGGTCACGCCCTCGGCCGCATAGAGCCGGCCCAGCCGGACCTTCAACTCGGTCGCCTCGGGGCTGATCTTGCGCGCGAAGAGGAAATCCTGGCTGAGCAGCAGGTCGTAGTGATCGTTGTAGAACGTGACCGGCATCCCGTAGTCGGAAAACATCAGGAAGGTCAGCGTGCGGGTGCGGATCTCGGTCTCCGGCACGAGGTGGCGCACCAGCGTCTGGAAAAAGGTCTCGTCGGGGATCCACGTGGTGCGGAAGAACCGCATCACGTCGCGCCGCCGGCGCGTGAAATCGAGGATCCATTCGATCGTGCGCCGGCGCAGGCACCACCACTGGCTGCCGATCTGCACCTGGATGTCGGCCGGGATCTCGCGCGTCAGGCCCAGCCGCTTCTGCGCCTCGTACATGGCATAGAACAGGGTCTTGTGCTTGCGCTCGTTCAGGTAGTGGCGATAGATCAGCCGGTCTTCCTTCATCCCGGTCTTGATCCAGTCGCTTTCGAAGAAATCGAAGCTCTCGACGTAGTCCACGTCCTCGGCGTCGAGGAAGGCATGGGCGTATTCCGCTGTCTTGATCGCCATGCAGTCGCCCGAAAGCATGTAGAAATGCGTGGCCCGCGGAAAGGCGTCCGCCGCGGCCTCGACCGCGTGCAACGTGGCCTCGACCAGCGACCATTCCCCCCATCCGCATTTGATCCGCTTGTGGGCGAAGGTGACGTTGGGATTGTCGTCCAGCGCGGCGCGGATCATGCGGTAATGGTCGGGCTTGGCGCGGGCGTCGAAGTGAATCGACATGTAGTCGCCCACCGCGGTCAACCGCTCGGCCTGGCGGATGATCGCCTCGGGGTCCTTATGACAAAGGAGGATGTAGGCGATTTGTGCCATGCGGGAAACGGACTGCCTGCTGCCTTGTGGATTGTTTACAGTGATACTGGTGAAGAGCGATTGAATAAACCGGATTTCTTTGCTTTTTATGCGTGAGGCCCGCGCCCGCCCAAAGAGGCGCCATGGGCAGAGGAGGCGCGGCAGATGGGGTTTCCCGGAACCTGGATGACGACGAGCGAAAGCATGGTGTATCGGGTCGTCCCGAAATGCGCCTGTTCGACCATCGGTCAGATCATGTATTACTCGGATCACGGCGAATTCTTCGACGGTGACATCCACGACGCGCAGTCGGGCCTGCACAAATGGGCGCTCGAGGACAGCCAGCAGGCGATCACGCGCAATGTGCAGGGGCACCAGTCCTTTGCTTTCACCTGCGTGCGCAACCCCTACACCCGCATCCTTTCGTCCTTCTTCGACAAGATCTGCGGCATCCAGCGCAACGGCAAACGCTATCGCGGCAACCTGGTGCCGAACCTGATCTACAAGTACGGGATCGAGGTTGGCGGCGACGACGGCAAGCAGGAGTTCGACCAGATCCAGTCCTTCCGACGGTTCCTGCTGTTCGCCCGCGACACGATCCGCTGGCGCCGCCCGATGGACCCCGACATCCACTGGTCGGCGATGGCGGGCCATGTCTCGACCTTCATCGTCAATGGCGGCACGTATGACCGCATCTTCTGGACCGAGGACTTCAATGCCGGAATGCAGCAGGTGCTCGACTCGGTCGAGACCGCGCATCCGGTCGATCTCGGTGCCATTCCGCGCTTCAACGAGAGCGAGGGACACGGGCCCAAGCGCGCCCACCCGGTCGAGGACTATTTCGACGATCTGTCGATGCACCTGGTCTACGAAATCTACAAACGCGACTTCGAGCTCTTCAAATACGATTTCGAAGACCCGTCCAACAAGATGCCCGTGGGCGAGATCGACCTCGAGGAGGTGCACGCCAAGCTGGGCGATTGAGCGCGCGGCTCAGGCCCGGCGCGCCACGATGAAGCGGCTGGGCGGCGGGTGATTGCCCGCCTCCAGGATCTCGAACCCGGCCCGTGCGATATGGCGCTCCAGCGTCTCGACCTTCATCAGGTCGAACCGGGGCAGCTTGCCCAGCCATTGCAGCAGCGGCAGGATCGCCGGTGCCAGGTGAAACAGGATCGGCGCGTCCCGCCCGGGCCGGCAAACGGTCTTGGCGATCAACAGCCCGCCTGGACGCAACATCTCGTGAATGTGGGCAAGCGCGCCGGGCAGGTCATCCACCAGGTGCAGCAGGTTCAGCGCCAGGACCGCGTCACGGGGCCGTTCCGCCAGGCGCGGATCGCGCAGCTCGGCGGCGATGAATTCCAGGTTGGCAGCGTCCTGGGCCCGGGCCTTCTCCCGCGCGATCTCGATCATGCGCGGGGCGAGGTCGCTGGCGGTATAGCGCGCGACATGGGGCGCCAGCAGCAGCGCGGTCGAGCCGGTGCCGCAGCCCAGCTCGAGCACATCATCCTCCGGGCCGAGATGGGCGCGTGTGCGCTCCAACGTGAAGCGATAGGCCTCCGGGTTGCCGATGGCGCGCCGGGCATAGCGATCCGCGACGGAATTCCAGAACTCGGCCGCATCGCGCATCCACCCGCCTTCCGATTTGTGCGCCGCGAGCCTAGCCCGGCCCGGCCCGACGAACCAGCGCCGATCGACAGTGTGCCGCGAAACCCGCCCGGCCCGGGCCGCATCCGCTTGCGCGCCCGCCCCCGGGCGCCTACATCTCGACCCCATGGCCAAGCAGCAGAAATCCGATCCGAATTACAAGGTGATCGCCGAGAACCGGCGGGCGCGCTTCGACTATGCCATCGAGAAGGACGTCGAATGCGGCATCGTGCTCGAGGGCTCGGAGGTCAAGTCGCTGCGCCAGCACGGAGCCAATATCGCCGAAAGCTATGCTGCGGTCGAGGAGGGTGAGCTTTGGCTGGTCAACAGCTACATCGCCCCCTACGAGCAGGCCAAGACCTTCGGCCACGACGAACGCCGCCGCCGCAAACTGCTGGCCTCGCGGCGCGAACTGGCCGAGATGTGGAACGCGACGCAGCGCAAGGGCATGGCCCTGGTGCCGCTGGTGATGTATTTCAACCATCGCGGCCTGGCCAAGATCAAGATCGGCATCGCCAAGGGCAAGAAGCTCCACGACAAGCGGGAGACCGCGGCCAAACGCGACTGGTCGCGGCAGAAACAACGGCTTCTCAAGGATCACGGCTGAGCCCTGACATCGCGGCTGGGCGGTGTGCCGGCTGCTTCTTTCGGGTTTCCATATACCCCGTCGCAACAGCTGCCCCTTGGCCTGCGGTGTGCCATGGCTGTCCCGCACGCCGCAGAGGGCCAAACTTTTCAAGAAAAGTTTGCGGGCAGGCTTTCCGCGAAAGCCT
>DOIS01000288.1:0-166 GCA_003511785.1 Paracoccaceae bacterium | reverse complement strand
CAGGCTTTCCGCGAAAGCCTGCTCAGCGGCCGCCGAAAATGTCGTTGAGCACCCGTTCCAGCGCGTTGCCGATCGGGTCGCGCGGGCGGGCGGGCTGACTTGGGGGCGGGGCCACCGGCTGGGGGGCCAGGCGGGGGAACTCGCGGGGGTCGACCCCCCGTCAGAC